>NZ_CFIDRX010000077.1:0-19642 GCF_984433645.1 Marisediminitalea sp. | reverse complement strand
GCCCAGGCCAGAGACAAACCGTCATAGGTACTGGTACCCCGACCAATCTCGTCCATTAACACCAACGAGTAGGGCGTGGCATTATGGAGAATATTGGCGGTTTCGGTCATTTCTACCATGAAGGTAGAGCGGCCAGACGCCAAATCATCGGACGCACCAATACGGGTGAATATTTTGTCGACCGGGCCAATCTCTGCCTGTTCGGCGGGTACATAGCTACCAATGTACGCCATAAGCACTATTAACGCCGTTTGCCGCATAAAGGTTGATTTACCGCCCATATTCGGACCGGTAATCACCATGGTACGCTGTTGAGTATTCATATTTAGCGGGTTGGGTATAAATGGCCCGTCCATGACCTCTTCTACCACTGGGTGGCGGCCATTTTGGTAAGTAATTCCCGGCACATCGACAAGTTTTGGCGCGTGATATTCAAGGGTTTCTGCCCGTTCGGCGAGCGTGACCAGTACATCGAGTTTCGCCAGCGACTGAGCGCTGTCGATAAGCTTGTCCAGATGAGGCGTAATGTGGTCAAACAGAGCGTCATATAACTGCTTTTCCAACGCCAGGGCCCGGCTTTGACTGGTGAGTACCTTGTCTTCGTGCTCTTTCAGCTCCGGCGTGATGTAGCGTTCATTGTTCTTCAATGTCTGGCGGCGAATGTAATGCGCAGGGACTGCTCCGCTGTTCGCTCGGGACACCTCGATAAAGAATCCATGTACTTTGTTATAGCCCACTTTTAATGTGGCTATGCCTGTATCTTCGCGCTCACGCTGCTCAAGTTGATGCAAGTAGTCTGTGGCACCTTGTGACAGGTCGCGTAATTCATCGAGGTCCGCGTTGTAGCCAGGCGCAATGACACCGCCGTCTCGGATCACAACCGGCGGGTTGTCGATAATAGCCCTGTCCAGCAAGGTCGCCAGTTCCGGGTACGTGGAGATTGTGGTTGCCAGCGAGGCTAACAACGACGCGGAGTAGGGCGCTAAGCTTGCCTGTAATTCCGGTAATGCATTTAAGGCCAGTTTGAGTCTGGCAAAATCGCGAGGGCGGGCAGAACGCAAAGCCAGTCGCGCCATGATCCGTTCAATATCGCCGATCTGTTTTAATTGCGCCTGTAGCTGAGGGTAATCTCCTTCCAACAATGCGCCAATGGCTTGTTGTCGAGCGCTGAGCTCTTCCCGGTCTGTGATGGGCGCGTGCAGGTACCGCTGCAATAAACGACTGCCCATGGCTGTCGCTGTTTTATCCAATACCGCAAATAAGGTGTGTTCTACGCCACCAGACAGATTGCGCGTGAGTTCGAGGTTGCGGCGCGTGGCGGCATCAAGTTGAACGCGAGTAGATTGCTGTTCCAGCGTAATGGAGCGAATGTGTGGCAGCGCAGTGCGTTGGGTGTCTTTTACGTATTGCAGCACACAACCTGCAGCGCCTAACGCGAGTGTGATATTGCCTACGCCGAAGCCACTGAGATCTTGAGTACCAAATTGCGCATTCAATTGCTGCGAGGCGGTTTGCTGATCAAACTCCCACTCCGGGCGACGACGGATACCTTTAATATGCGATATCAATTCAAACCAGGCAAAGCCTTCCGGATACAGTAGCTCGGCCGGATGTAAACGTTGTAATTCAGCACTTAGCTGATCTTCGCCCTGTAGCTCTGTAACCAGGAAACGACCGCTGGTGATATCCAGCCAGGCTAAGCCAAAGCTGTCTTTATGACCATATACCGCGGCAAGCACGTTATCGCGGCGTTCTTCCAGCAGTGCCTCGTCGGTCACCGTGCCCGGCGTAACTATACGCTGAACCTGACGTTCAACCGGGCCTTTACTGGTGGCCGGGTCGCCGACTTGCTCGCAAATGGCGACGGACTCGCCCATTTTTACCAACCGGGCCAAATAGCTTTCAACCGCGTGGTAGGGAACACCGGCCATAGGAATCGGCTCGCCGCCAGACTTGCCTCGTGCGGTCAGGGAAATATCCAGTAGTTCCGCGGCACGTTTAGCATCGTCGAAGAACAACTCGTAAAAGTCACCCATGCGGTAAAAGAGCAGAATGTTCGGATGTTGCGCCTTAATTGCCAGGTACTGGCGCATCATGGGGGTATGTGATTCCAAAAAAGCCTCAGCTTGCGATTAGTAATTTGTCCACGGCATAATAGTGCCATTCTTGATAGACGTATTATTCCTATGAGCCAACCATTTTCAACTGTTTCCCATGATGAACTGCGTTTAGGGTTACTTTCTGAGCAAATATTGCAACTGGGAGAGCTGTTGCGGTCCCGCGAATGGTCAGTATCCTGTGCAGAGTCGTGTACGGGTGGTGGCATTGCCTACGCACTCACTTCCGTCTCAGGCAGTTCAGATTGGTTCAATCAAAGCTGGGTCACTTATTCCAATGACGCCAAGGCATCGATGATAGGCGTACAACCCGACACACTGGCCAAATTTGGCGCTGTGTCCGAACAAGTCGTAGAAGAGATGGTAACTGGCACTGCCCGCAATGCTAAATCACAGTGTGCTATAGCAGTAAGTGGCATTGCAGGTCCTGGTGGTGGTAGCGATGAAAAGCCGGTTGGCACCGTGTGGTTTGGGTTCCAGTTTGGTGAACAAACCGTGACCGTTCGGCAACGGTTTCAGGGCGACCGACAAGCCGTTCGTGCCAGCGCCATAGTGTTTGCTATTAACGAACTGCACCAGTGGCTAGTTGCAAACCCTGTCTAATCTGAAAAAATACACAAAAACCGACACACAGTATTGCACTGTATAATCATACAGTATATATTGTGCACCATTACAGTTACTAAACATCGTTTGTTGTGTAGCACACAAACCAACGGTGATAATAAGAGGGCATTTCACGTGGATGACAATAAATCCAGAGCGTTATCGGCAGCAGTAGGTCAAATTGAAAAGCAATTTGGTAAAGGCGCAATTATGCGTCTGGGTGATAACCAGGCGATGGACATTGAGGCAATCTCAACAGGCTCACTGAGCATTGATATTGCACTGGGTATAGGCGGTCTTCCATGTGGTCGTGTTGTCGAAATTTACGGCCCGGAATCATCAGGTAAAACAACACTGACATTACAGGTTATTGCTGAAGCGCAAAAGAAAGGCAAAACCTGTGCATTCGTTGATGCCGAGCACGCGCTTGATCCGGTATATGCAGAGAAGCTGGGCGTAAGCATTGACGATCTGCTGGTATCTCAGCCCGATACCGGTGAGCAAGCGTTGGAAATCTGTGACATGTTAGTGCGCTCTGGTGCTGTTGACGTGGTCATTGTGGACTCTGTGGCAGCGTTAACACCAAAAGCCGAAATTGAAGGCGATATGGGTGACTCGCACGTTGGTTTACAAGCGCGCTTGATGTCACAGGCTCTGCGTAAACTCACTGGTAACATCAAGCGTTCAAATACCTTGTGTATTTTTATCAACCAAATTCGTATGAAAATTGGTGTGATGTTCGGTAACCCAGAAACGACTACAGGTGGTAATGCGCTTAAATTCTATTCTTCTGTACGTCTCGACATTCGCCGTATCGGTGCCGTGAAAGACGGTGACGAGGTAGTGGGTAACGAAACTCGCGTTAAAGTCGTTAAGAACAAAGTTGCACCGCCGTTTAAGCAAGCGGAATTCCAGATCATGTATGGTGAAGGTATCAGTAAAGAAGCCGAGCTGATTGATTTGGGTGTTAAGCAGAAGCTGGTTGATAAAGCCGGTGCCTGGTACAGCTACAATGGTGACCGCATTGGTCAGGGTAAAGCAAACGTGGTGAAGTACCTGAAAGAGCACCCTGAAATTGCGGCGGATATCGAAAAGAAAATTCGTGCAGAGTTGTTGCTCACCAAAAATATTAAAGCAGATGACGTAGAGCCGGAAGACGCGCTGTAATCATTTGATTTACCCATTCAACTTAGCGTTGAACTCCCCCTATAAGCCCATCTTATAGATTTGCCCATCCATTTGGATGGGCTTTTTTATGGGAGATTTAGTGTTCCTTCAGAGTTAAACTCACATCTGAGTCTCATCCAAGATCAGATGGTTATATTTTCTCTTCAATACCGGGCATGGATTGTTTCCAGCTTTCTGGTACTTTTCCTTGCAGGGCATAGGAATAAGCGAGTAGCTCAGCTATTACATAATATAAAGATTCTGGTATTGATTGGCCCAGGTCGAGGGTGGTTAAAAACTCACTGAGATAGGGATCTTCATGAATGAGTACACCATTTTGCTGCGCACTGGCGATAATTGCTTCTGCTAAATCACCATAGCCTTTAGCAACAACGGATGGGGTTTTATCTCCTTCCGATTCACTATATTTAATGCCTACAGCACGTTTGGCTTTATTAGTCATGCCATCGTCTCCAAAATTTGGTACGGCTTTGTGGCAAGTGTGTCTGGAATTTTGCCTAACTGTACTTTGTGATGCTCTACGTCCAATCCAAGCATCTTGAAGCGCTTGAGTAAAAAGGGCAAAGAATTCGCTACCTTTTCAAGCAGATTCTGATTCGATGTGTAAATATCCAGGTCTATTTGTTTATGGAGGATTTTTACTTTAGTCAGTAACTCGCCGAATTCGCCAATATCCAGTTTCATGGTGAGTTGCCAGCGTTGTTGCTGATTAGCTTCATTGTCTTGTGCCTGATGTTCAGGTTCTCGTTTGATAAGAATCTCAGCCTGTTTCTGCTGTTGCTGAAAAGCGGGGAGCAAGTAGTAGAACGTGTCCTGACCTTGTAACGTTTGTTCGGCGCTGGATAGCTTGGATTGCTGATGTGAGGACAGCAAACTTTTGAGTTGTTTAAGCATATTATGCTGGTTATCGGCATTGGCCAGGTCTCTGACCATTCTGGCTGTTGCTGACTGGAGCGGTTGAGGTTGACCCGTAGACGTTTTGGTTTGTTGTTGAAACAATCGCTCAACCTCGTCCTGACTCTTTATTTGTTTTCCCAATAAAGCAATCTGCAATAATTGAACTAAACCGCCCAGCATGCCCTGTCCCGGCTGAGAAGATGTTAACACCGAGGGTGACTGTAACCACGCTGGCGAGGTAAATAAGTGTCTGAGCACCTGTGGCGAAATGGCCTCTTGTTGAAGCGCTTTAACCTGTGCTGGCTGCATCTCACTTTTTACATTGTCTATGGATACTTCTGTACCTGCTGTATCAGATACTGGGCTGGTTGGAAGCAATTTTTGAATGATGCTTGTAAGTACTTGCTTACTTTCTGTATTACCTTGATTAGCGATTTTCTGTAGCGATTGCGTCAAATCACCAATGTTGGTAGAGATGGGTTCAACATTTACTGCATTAAAACGAAGTAATGTCTGAATGAGCTGCTGCACATCATTCCTAACACCTGGAGCCTGCGTTTGTAGCAGGCTTGCAAGTGGTTTGTCGTTGCTTAAAGCGGCTGCCTGAACACGTTTATCCGCCTGTCCAGATACATCGCTAGCAGCTTGTTTTGGCTCACTAGAAATACCATCAATCTTGTCCGACATAGACGGGTTTTGAATCGGAAGTCCTTTTGAAATGTCAGAATTTCCCGTTAGTTGGATAGGTGCTTGGGGGACTTTTAATAGCTGAGCAGCGGAGAGTTGCAATGCTTGAATAGCTTGCTGACTCGCTCTGGGCAAAGCCGCCATCAACGCTTTATCCGGTGATGTATCGAGCAATTGCGGCTGTGTTTTCAATAAGCGGGCAGTGAGTTGTTTTCCTGTAACTTGCAGAGTAACAGGCATGGCTTCACTGCTTGTTTTTAGTGCTTGCTGAAGTTGGCTGGCGAGCTGACTAACGACCTTTTCAGGTAACTGATTGATGTGCTCGATTTTCATTCCCTGCTGATGAAGTTGGGCCTGAGATAATACGTTTAGTACTGCACTATCATTGTTTACTTTCAGGGTATTTATCGTGGTTCTTGTGTTTAGCTGTGACTGTTCGGTCGATTTAGAAAGCTCGCCTTGTTTTACAGAGTCACTATCGAATCGTAACTTAATGTCCCACTTGCCGTTCACCGGTTTGGCTTCAACAATGACCGATTTACCAACAACCAGATCATTAGCAGTTGGACCGCTGGGGGCTTGTTCCAGTGTAGCTTTCGGTAAAGAGAGTATTTTAGTGTCACCCGCTGACACCTTGAGTTGCAGATTAGTCGGACTAACTTCAGCGATAGTCGCTTTGATCTGCAGGGGTTGAGTTGCGCCGGAAGCGAGTTGCCTCGACAATTGTTGTAATAAAGCATTGTCGATAGGTTGTGAGATGCGTTGCTGGTCTAGTTTGGCAAGCAGTGTTACATCAGTAGGGAGTGTCAGGGTTGGTGCCAGTTGCGCAATGGATTGTGGCAGTCCCTGTGCGTTTACTACAGGCAAGGTCGTTGGCAAACGTAAAAGTAATAATTGGTCGCGCGGTTTTATTGCTAATTGTTTTGCAACCTCCACCAACAACGTCTTGTCGATATTTTGCAGCGTGGTAGAAAAAGTGCGAAGGCTGTTTGACTGTGTAGGCTGGGCGACTTGCATCAATTGCGCAAATCGCGCAATAGCTTCGGGCTTCATGCCGGCTTCGCTGAGGGCGGATAACAGTGCTTGTCTGGACTCAGGTGACAAGCTTTGTGTGGACGGAGTCAGTTGCATAAATCGTTATCGGCACCTTTTGCAATTGTATGAGTATAACTGGCTAGCTAACAGAACGAGAAATTATCAGACCTATGTTTCCTCCCGACAATTTAACGCTGTCAATCCTTCAGAAGATTGAATTAGATCAGAAATTCGCCGAACAGTCTTTCAGGTAAGATGCGATTACACCTAAATATGGTAGAATGCTGCGATTTTTTTAACGAAGTGAAACAGGAATTATCTTGGCAGGACTAACTGCACATGGGCTAACATGTGTAAAACGGGACAGAGTGTTGTTTGCTGACTTGTCGTTTACCTTGCCGGCAGGCAGTCTGACGTATCTGCGTGGCCCCAATGGTGCAGGTAAAACCAGCTTACTTCGACTGCTTACCGGACTATCGCTTCCTGACCAAGGGGATATCCTGTTTAACGATGTGCCCATCGCGGAGTGTCTCCCCCAGTTTCATGCTTCACTTACCTATATCGGTCATAAACCCGGACTAAACAGTGCCTTGTCTGCAATTGAGAACCTACAGTACTGGTGTGCCCAACATAGCATCGGCTTTTCACTCGAAACCGCGTACGAGGTATTAACGACATTAGGTTTAGTCGGGCTTGAGGATATTCCCGTTCGCATGCTATCGGCCGGCCAGCAGCGCAGAGCGGCATTGGCCCGCTTATGGTTAAAGTCTGCTGACATCTGGATTCTGGATGAGCCTTTTACTGCGCTCGACATAAGCGGAATAAAATTGCTGGAAGCACACATGAAATCTCATGTTGAACAGGGTGGTACAGTGATTACCACCTCGCATCAAGCGTTGAGTGATGTTGCCGGGCCGGTTACGTTATTGGATCTGGAGTATCGCATATGAAGGCGCTCTGGAGCGGCATTTTTAAGCGTGACTTAGCTCTGGCATTTCGGCAGCGCTCTGAACTTGCGCAACCCCTGATGTTTTTGTTGATGGTGGTAACCCTGTTTCCGCTTGGCGTAGGCCCCGGGCCTGCCACGCTGCAAAAAATCGGTCCAGGCGTCATATGGATTGCGGCCATATTGTCGTCGCTTCTGGCCATGGATCGTATGTTTCGCGACGATTTTTGGGACGGCTCCATGGAGCAGTATCTGCTTAGTGGACAGTCTGTCTGGGCCATTTCGGCAGTGAAGGTATTGGTGCACTGGCTGGTGAGTTTTGTGCCGCTGTTGATTTTATCGCCGCTATTAGCACTTTTTCTGAATTTAACCGTACAGATGTACACAGCACTGATGCTAACGCTGCTGCTGGGTACGCCCTTGTTATCCCTGGTTGGGGCGATAGCGGTTGGGTTGACGGTTGGCTTGCAACGGGGCGGGGTGTTACTGGCTTTATTGCTGATACCGGTGTTTATTCCGTTGCTGATTTTTGCCACCTCGGCGGTTGATGCCGCTGCGTTACAATTACCTTACCGTGCGCATCTTGCTATTATTGGCGCCATGCTATTAGCAGCCATGGCGGCTGCGCCCATGGCAATTGCGTATGCTTTAAAAGTGAGTCAAAACTAATGTGGAAGTGGTTACATCCCTACGCAAAACCTGAACGGGCTTATCAGCTGTGTTCAACACTCCAGCCTTATTTTTTCTGGCCGGCTGTGCTGTGTATTCTGATTGGTTCGGTCTGGGGACTGGCGTTTGCGCCGCAGGACTATCAACAGGGCGATTCGTTCCGGATTATCTATATTCACGTGCCCAGTGCAATATTGTCGATGAGCACTTATGTCGCAATGGCTGTCGCGGCACTTGTGGGAATCGTATGGCAATGGCGCACCGCCTTTATGGCAATGATCGCGATGGCGCCAGTGGGTGCGGTGGTTACCTTTATTGCATTGTTTACCGGCGCCGCCTGGGGCAAACCAATGTGGGGCACCTGGTGGGTGTGGGACGCGCGCCTGACGTCTGAGCTTATATTGCTGTTTTTATATCTGGGAGTAATGTCACTTTATGGCGCCTTTGAAGACAAGCAACAGGCAGGAAAAGCTGCAGGCGTTATGGCACTTGTTGGCGTCGTCAATGTGCCTATTATCCACTACTCCGTAGAATGGTGGAATACCCTGCATCAGGGGGCCACTATCAGCAAATTCGATAAACCGTCGATTGCGCCGGAAATGCTTTGGCCGCTACTTATCGCATTGCTTGGATTCGCCTTATTTATCGCTGCAGTAACCGTAATGCGCATGAAAAATGAAATAATTCGTAGAGAATATCATCGCCCCTGGGTGAAAGAGATGGTTCAGAGCGCAAAGGAGACCAATCATGCAGTTTGATAGTTGGCAGGCCTTTTGGCACATGGGCGGCTATGCCTTTTATGTGTGGGCGTCCTTTGGCGTTACTTTCCTGGTTATGGGCCTGATAGTGTTGCATAGCATGATGACACACAAAAAATTACTCAAAGAAGTGGCTCAGGAAGCCGCCCGACAACAGCGGATCGCGACCGCGAAACAGGCAACGAAACAGAATCTGACCGGAGAGGAAGTATGAATCCAAGACGTCAACGCAGACTGGCCGCGGTAGGCGGTGCCGGACTGTTAATTGTTGGGGCTGTTGCACTGATGCTGTTTGCTTTAACCGACAATATCGACCTGTTTTACACGCCATCTGAAATCGTCGAAGGGAAAGACGGAGTGAAGCCAACCGTCGGTCAACGTTTGCGAATTGGTGGTATGGTCGTACCGGGGAGTGTCTCCCGCGACAGTGAGAGCCTCGAAGTGACTTTTAAATTAATTGATACGGGTCCACAGGTTACCGTGACCTATGCCGGGATCCTGCCGGATTTATTTCGAGAGGGCCAGGGCATCGTGGCAACCGGCGTGTTAGCCGAAGCCGGCGTTATTCAGGCAGAAGAAGTGCTGGCTAAACATGACGAAGAGTACATGCCACCGGAGCTGGCTGAACAGATGAAAGGGATCAAACACGTTAAACCCAGCGAGGGGAGCTACGAATAGTGATACCTGAAATTGGCAATATCTCGCTGGTGCTTGCGCTTATTACGTCTATTTTACTGGCGGTTTATCCGCTGTGGGGAGCACAGAAAGGGCACGTTGCATTGATGGCAACAGCCCGCCCTCTAGCAGTAAGTTTGTTTGGATTTACTGCGATTGCTTTTGGCTGTCTCACCTACGCGTTTGTTACCGATGACTTCTCACTGAATTATGTCGCTCAACATTCCAATAGTCGTTTGCCTGTCTATTACAAAGTGACGGCGGTGTGGGGCGGTCATGAAGGTTCGTTCTTACTCTGGGTATTGATGCTTTCGCTATGGACAGTGGCTGTGGCTATTTTTAGCTCAGGGATTCCGCGTGTGATGGTAGCGCGAGTGCTGTCGGTTCTAGGCATGGTAGCCATCGGCTTTTATCTGTTTATGTTACTGACCAGTAACCCGTTTGACAGTATGCTGCCATTTTTCCCGGTCGACGGACGTGACTTGAATCCGCTGCTCCAGGATTTCGGCATGATCATTCACCCGCCCATGCTGTACATGGGCTATGTTGGTTTCTCTGTTGCCTTTGCGTTTGCCGTTTCTGCCCTCATTTCAGGACAGCTGGATTCAACCTGGGCGCGATGGTCTCGACCCTGGGTTATTGCGGCCTGGAGTTTCCTGTCGGTAGGTATTGCGCTGGGAAGCTGGTGGGCATACTACGAGCTCGGTTGGGGCGGCTGGTGGTTCTGGGACCCGGTAGAAAATGCTTCATTTATGCCTTGGCTGGTCGGGACCGCTCTCATGCACTCTCTGGCGGTAACCGAAAAGCGTAAAGCGTTTAAGTCCTGGACCGTATTGTTGGCTATTGCCGCTTTTTCACTGAGTTTGTTAGGCACGTTTTTGGTTCGTTCCGGCGTTATTGTGTCGGTTCATTCTTTCGCCAGTGACCCCTCTCGCGGGCTGTTCATACTGGGCATATTAGTTGTGTTAACAGGCTTAAGCCTGGTGCTGTATGCGATGCGCGCGCAGCAACTTAAAAGCCCCGGGCGCTATCAACCGTTTTCGCGGGAAGTACTGTTAATTGGTAACAACGTATTTCTGTGCGCTGCCACTCTGGTGGTGTTTTTGGGTACACTGTTACCTCTTGTGCACAAAGAACTGGGGCTAGGCTCTATATCGGTGGGTGCACCGTTCTTTAATCAGATGTTTACCTGGTTGATTGTGCCCTTTGTCTTTATGTTGGGACTTGGGCCTTTAACGCGTTGGAAGCATCAGCCAGTAGCACAAATTCAAAAAACGATACTACTGGCGTTAGGACTGAGTGTGAGCGCCGGTATTCTGATTAACTTTAGCTATGATGCACCAACGTATTTTGCGGCGTTGGGGCTGGTGTTAAGTGCATGGATTCTTGTTACGACGACTCAGGAAATATTGCAGCGGGTAAATGCGTTATCGTCGGGCTCACTGTTCGAGAGACTTCGCAAGCTGACGCCGAGTCACTGGGGGATGATCCTTGGTCACCTTGGCTTTGCAGTGACCATCATCGGCATCACACTGGTGAGTAACTACGAAGTTGAACGTGATGTGCGCATGGTGCCGGGAGAGTCGGTAACGCTGGGCGGTTATGAATTCGCTTTCCAGCGGGTTGAATCTCGTAACGGACCCAATTACACCGCAGATGTGGGCATTTTTGATGTGTATCAGGACGGGGAGAAACTCGTTCACCTCGAACCTGAGAAGCGACTATACATCGTGCAGCGCATGCCTATGACGGAGGCGGGTATTTACTCTACTGTGTTCCGTGATTTGTTTATCGCGATGGGCGAGCCGCTGGATGATGGCGCCTGGGCGATTCGCGTTTATATAAAGCCTTTTGTTACCTGGATTTGGGCGGGTGCAGTATTTATGGCCCTAGGCGGCGTGTTCTCAATCAGTGACAGACGTTATCGCATGGCTAAGCTGGCAAAAGTGAAAAAGGCCGTAACACCCGGCAATGTTGTAGCAGGAGAAAGTGCATGAAGCGTTGGATAGTGTTTGGCGTACCGCTACTTGCGTTTGTCATCCTGGTTGGCTTTTTGTTCAGCGGATTGTTTTCTGACCCGCGGGCGTTGGACTCTCAGGTAAAGGGAAAGCCGGTACCGGACTTTTCCTTACCTGATTTAATGAACCCTGCGCAAACCTATACGCCAGATGTGTTTAAAGGCAAGGTGACGCTATTGAATGTGTGGGGTGTGTGGTGCGTGACTTGTGCCGTTGAACTGCCTTATCTGACTCAGCTTGTAGAACAAGAGCAGGTTAACATTGTGGGCTTGTATTTCGACCAGGACCTAGACCCGGATTTCGGTACTAAAACCATTGAGCGCGTGCAGCAGGAAGTGGTTGAAATCACAAGTCAGTTTGGCAATCCATACCAGTTTCATATCTTTGATGTATTTCGTGATACGTCACTCGATTTGGGCGTAACCGGTGCACCCGAGCACTTTTTAATCGACAGCAACGGGGTTATTCGCATGCATCACATCGGCGATATTAACGAGCGGGTGTGGAAAAATAAAGTAGGGCCGCTTTACCATCAATTACAACAAGAACTAGCGGGGCAACCACAATGAAACGAGGGCTGCTTTTTATCGCATTGCTGTTTGCCAGTTTAGTTGCACAAGCAACCGAAGAGGCTTATGAATTTGATACGCCTCAGCAACGCTTGCTGTTTCAGACTCTGACGGCAGAGCTGCGTTGTCCGATGTGCCAAAACCAGAATATTGCAGACTCGGATGCGATGATTTCTCACGATATGCGCCGTAAAGTGTATACCTTGATCAAACAGGGCAAGAACGAAGCAGAGATCATTGATTATATGAAGTCGCGATACGGTGATTTTATTCACTACAAGCCACCGGTAACGCCTGTGACCATGTGGTTATGGCTGGCGCCTATCCTGTTTTCGATTGTCGCCTTATTAGTCGTATTTCTTCGCAGACGTACCTCGCCCCCAGAAGATATGGCCGCAAAGCTGGCAAAAGCAGAAGCAATGTTGGAGCAAGATAAGTAGTGTCCTGGTTAGAGTTTGGATTGTCTGTTGCGGCGTTAGTCGCTGTATTGTTAATACTGATTGCACTGCCATGGTTTCGTCGCGGCGCAGAGCAGGAAAATGTGTCTTCGGCCAACGTCTCTGTTGTGAAGCAACGATTAGCCGAATTGGAGCGCGAAGTGTCTGAAGGCTTGCTTACCGAACAGGACATGCGACAGGCCAGTGACGAGATAAAAGTGGCATTGGTTGATGAAGCGCAGGAAGAAAACAGGACGGTTACCTCTGGTGGTTTGGTATTACTATTAGGTGCATTGGTTGCGTTGGGAGTAGGGGGTTGGGCTTATAGTCAGGCTAACAACCTGGACCGATTGCAGGCAACGCAGGAAGCAATCGATGCTTTACCCGGTCTGAGTACTAAATTAGCCCAAGGCAACGGTGAGAATTTTACGCCGAAGGATTTTCAGCAGTTGACGTTAGCCATCCGTAAACGGTTGCAAATGGAACCGGAAGACGGACAAGGCTGGATGTATTTAGGACGCATTTGGATGGCGCTGGACCAGCAGGACCAGGCATTCGCAGCCTATGAAAAGGCCATTCATTATGCGCCTGGCGATAGCAACGTCAGAACCAATTATGCCAGAGCCTTGATGGCCAGTGATGACAAGGGACGATTACAAAGTGCCCGACAGTTATTGTCGTCGCTATTGCAGGATGAGCCGGATAACAGCAATTTGGTCCTCATGTTAGCTGTGGTCGCCGGCAGATTAGGTGACGAGGCTGTGCTGGCCTCGAATTTGAGTAAGTTAGATGGCCTGCTACCAGCAGACAACCCGTTAATGGTGCAACTGCAATCACGGTTGACCCAGCTTCGGGGCGAGGCACCCGAATCAGCGAGTGAAGCACAACAATTAACAGGGTTTAATATTGAAATTAGTATCAGCGATGAACTGGCAGCTAAGCTACCTGAAAACGGGTTTTTATTCGTGTTTGCGCAGGACGCAAACAGTGACAATCGCATGCCTGCTGCAGTACTCAGAATGCCATTGTCAACGTTACCTGCAACAGTCACGCTGACGCAAGAAAATGCCATGACACCGAATTATTCTCTGGCCCAGTTGTCTGAAGTCAAATTAATGGCCAGGGTGTCGGCTGATCAGGAGGCGCCAGCCGTTACCGGTGACTTAGAAGGCGTGATGAATAGTGAAGTTGTTCAGGGCAATATTCTGAACGCAACGATAGTGATCAACAAGGAAATCATGTGATATCGATTAACAGTAAGCTGTCTGCTCTTATTGTTTGCGCTGCATTAGTAGGTGGCTGCGCAACAAAGCCTTCAACAGAACAGACGGCAAGCACAACAAACACAACGAATACAACACAAAGCGACCCCAGGGATCCCTTAGAACCGATAAACCGGGTTATGTGGGATTTAAACTGGGAAGTATTGGATCGCTTCTTACTCAAACCTGCTGCAACCGTCTACGTGACGGTTATGCCTGGCTTTGCCAGAACCGGATTGTCCAATGCAGTTGAAAACCTGTCTGAGCCGGGCAACATGGTGAACAACCTGTTACAAGGGAAAGTGGGTCCGTCTTTCGATAGTTTCACCCGTTTTATGATTAACTCTACTGTCGGTGTGGTGGGGTTATTTGATGTCGCAGGTGCGATGGGATTGCAACGCCAGGAAGAGGAATTTGGCGAAGTACTGGGTGTATGGGGAGTGGGCACGGGCCCCTTCGTAATGCTGCCCGCCAGAGGCCCTACAGACGCTCGTAGTTTTACGGGTGACGTGGTCGATAATCTGTATTTCCCGCTGTCTGTGTTAACAGGCAATATGAACGTAGCCCGATTTACTATTAGTGCTCTGGAAGGACGTGCACAACTGCTCGGTCAGGAAGGACAAATAGAAAACGCGGTTGATGACTATGAGATGGTTAAAAATATCTATTTCCAGAACCTGGAATTCAGGGTTACCGACGGTAAAAGTGTAGAAGAAGGTCCTGACGAAGAGCAGCTAGAAGACTTTGAAGAGTTTGAGTCGATGTTTGATGATGTCAATCTGGAAGAAGATTTGCAGGTTGAGCCTGAACCTAAATAGGCCGCAGAAAAGAATCAAAAAAACCGCTGATATCAGCGGTTTTTTTTATGTTTGAACAAATCTTAATCCTGGTAGCCCATGGGATTCTGTGACTGCCAGTTCCAGGCATTGGCACACATATCTTCCAATGTTTTCTTCGCATGCCAGTTCAGCTCGGAAGCGGCTTTTGTTGGATCTGCATAACATGCCGCTACATCGCCTTCCCGACGCGGCGCAATTTTGTAGTTGATCGCTTTTCCGCAAGCTTTCTCAAACGCAGCTATCATCTCAAGCACTGAATAACCCTGACCTGTGCCCAGGTTATAGATGTCCAGGCCCATGTTCAGTGACAGTCGTTCGATGGCTTTTAAGTGGCCATTTGCAAGGTCTTCCACGTGAATGTAGTCACGTACACCGGTACCGTCGACGGTGTCGTAATCGTCACCAAACACGGCTAACTGAGCCAGTTTGCCTGAAGCGACCTGTGAGATATAAGGCATCAGGTTGTTTGGGATACCGTTAGGATCTTCGCCAATCTGACCTGACGGATGTGCACCCACCGGGTTGAAGTAACGAAGGAGTACGATGTTCCATTCCTCATCAGACTTGTATAGATCTTTGAGAATATTCTCGACCATCAACTTAGACATACCATAGGGATTTGTCGGATGGCCGGTGGCCGAGTCTTCACGTAGAGGGAGTGATACAGGATCGCCGTAAACCGTTGCTGACGAGCTGAAAACCAGGTTTTTCACATTGTGGCGACGCATGGCGTTGCAAAGGTTAACCGAGCCATAAACGTTATTTTGGTAATATTCCAATGGCTTCTGTACCGATTCACCCACGGCCTTTAAACCCGCGAAGTGGATGACAGAGTGAATATTATGCTCTGAAAATACCTGGTCTAATGCGCCAGAATCGCAGATATCTCCTTTTACAAAGGTAACCGGCTTTCCGGTTATTGCCGTTACGCGACGCAACGACTCTTGTGACGCATTACACAAGTTATCAAAAACGACTACATCATAGTTTGCTTCCAGCAATTGCAGTACGGTGTGGCTGCCGATATACCCAGCTCCACCGGTGACAAGTATTGTTTTCATTGCTTATCCTTTTGTGACAACGATTCTAAATATTTAGCGCTTAATGAGTATTGTACAGGTTTCACGATAATGGGATACAGCAGGAAAACTAGCAACGCCCACAATAAAGACGTCCAGTCGGCTGCTACGCGAAGAAGCAGTGTAAACGCTGGCACAATCACCAGCAGTTTAAGTATGTTCAGTACAGTCTTTTCCGGAACAGTAAGTTTTTTGGCTGCCCGCTCCAGTAAGCGCATACGCTCTGCCAGAGGAAGGCCAGATAAACCAGGAATATTGCGCGTCGAAAAATAGAATTGCATAAAGTGCTCTTAATAAAAAACCGCCGGAACATGACGTCACGGCGGTTATTGTAAGGCAATCAGCCAGTGTTTAAAACACAGGTGTCGTTATTGTGCTTTTTCCTGAATACCGGCTTTTTCCCAGAATCTTGATTTGAAGCTCATCAAACCAATTACAATAGCAATAGCAATACTAAAGAGTGCGATTTGAAGATATAGGTTTGGCATTTCTTGCACGTTCTCAGGATCAAAATTACCAGATAGCAAACCAGCAATAATATTACCGATAGAGTAGGTGAGTACAAATACGCCCATCATCTGACCTGCAAAACGCTTCGGCGACAATTTACTGACCGCACTAAGTGCTACAGGGCTAAGGCATAGTTCACCTACGGTATGCAGAAAATAAGTCGTTACTAGCCACATAGGGGCTACTTTAAGTCCTTGCGCTGCATATTGGGATGCCATAAACATGACCAGGAAGCCTGACGCCATAATTACAATACCAATTGCACACTTAATGGTATATGAAGGGTCAATCATGCGCTTGGCAAGGTTAATCCAAAGGGCGGCAAAGAATGGCGACAGAATGATAATAAAGAGAGAGTTAGAAAGCTGGAACCATACGGTAGGGATAGCGTCCATTCCAAACCATGACGTTAACCATGAGCCACTTTCCAGCGCGCGATCAGTATAGTTCTGCGCAAATAAATTAAGGGATGATCCGGCTTGTTCAAAACCAGACCAGAAGCATGCAGAGGCAACACATACTAAAAACAGTGCCCACATACGTTGCTTTTCATTATCGTTTAACTGACCTTTGAAGTAGATAAAGCCAAAATAAACAAAGAATATAGCGGTGAAAATAATAGCGACTTTTTCAGCAAGCGCGACTGGCTCGACTACGATGGTGCCCAAATGGGCCAGAATGATAATCACAACGGCTACTGCTAACACGCCTAAAACACATAACCAGGCACGCTGCCTTGCGGCACCTACATAGGGGTTAGCGGGTGCCACTGACTCTGTAGCCAAAGAGCGGTTTGTAAAGTAGTACTGTATAAGTCCTAAACCCATACCGATGGCAGCGGCACCAAATGCATAGTGCCAGCCCCAGTTTTCCTGCAGGTAACCAGTGACCAGATAGGCGATCAACGAACCGATGTTAATACCCATATAGTATAGCGCATAGCCACTGTCGCGACGGCCGTCATCGTCGTCATATTGCTGGCCAACCATGGCTGAAATGTTTGGCTTAAGTAACCCTGTGCCGGAAGCTACCAGAATAAGGCCGACAAAGAATAGGTTTTGAAGGTCTACTGCCAGTACAATGTGTCCGGCGAAGATAATTAATCCGCCATACCATACCGCTTGTTTGCCTCCAATCAGACGATCCGCGAGCCAGCCTCCCGGTAACCCAAGAAAATACACAGCCCCGGTGTAGAGGCCGTATATGGCACCTGCTGAGGCGACAGTGAAGCCAAGACCTTGTGTTTGCAAGCTCGCTGTCATAAACAGCACGAGCAGGGCACGCATGCCGTAGTAGCTCATGCGCTCCCACATTTCGGTAAAAAATAACGTTCTCAGACCATTTGGATGGCCGAAGAAGCTGGTGTCGTTAGATGTATTTGTTGTCACAACAGAGTTCCGTATAGTTATTATTGGTAAGTTGGTGTGTTCAATTTGTTGGAATTAAACACACCACTGTAGACATTCTTATACTAGAGGTTGTCCATTGAGACAACCTGTAGGCGATGGGATAGCTTATAAATCCAGCAGTAGTGAAGCCTGGAGTGTGAATCTGCTTATAGTTCCCGAATAGTCGCCACAACAATGCGAATGGAAATAAACGCCATGCTTAGCAACACGCCCAGCAATACCAAGTTGTAAATTACCTTAGGGTAGGTAGCGTCATCGGGCAGCGTTGGCGACTCAACAGTAACTAAATGTTGTAGTTGCTGATAGGTATCGACCCGTGCATTTTCTAACGTCATTAATGATGAGCCATAGGCCTGTAATGCAAGTTCTACCTGAACCTGCAGGTTTGAATATTGTGCCATCAGCTGATTAATCGAGAGTTTGGCGTCGCTGCCCTGCGTATCATTGATCTTGGTTTTCTGTTCTGTGATCTGCTGCTCAAGTGCTTTGATTTGGCGCTTTAAAGACACAATTTCCGGTGCGGTCGCAGACATAATGCCTGCCAAGGTGCTGAGCTCAGCTTGTTTCTGAGCGAGTGTGGCTTCAAGAGAGAATGCGATTTGCTGAAAGGCTGCACCTTCTGCTGTAGGATCCAACACATTGTATTTTGATTGGAAATTAATGAGGGCCAGCTTGGCCTGCTGAAGCTTGTCTTCCACGATGTCGTGTTCGCTTTGTGCAAACGCTAAGCGCGATTTTGCCAGGTTATTGCTGATTTCGTTTATAAATTGTTCTGCGCGTTTAACGATGGTCTTACTGATTAACTGAGCATACTCCGGGTTATAAGCGCGCGCAGACAGCTCGATAACACTGGAATCTGTGTTGATCAGAACGTCGATATTGTTCAGGTAATATTCCAGGAAGGCTTCGTTACTGTGCTCACTAGCGAGGCGACTAATGATGTCGCCCTCTGAAGAGGTATAGTGACCACTTAAATCAATAGCCTTGTCGAGATAGTGCAACATGTCATTCGATTGTATGAATGCAACAACCAGTTGGCTTTCATTGGATGCCGGGGCGCCTGTCATTCCTGACATAAGCAGCGCTGACGGGTCGAAGTTGTTTGCACCATCCGCAGACTTAACAACAAGCTGACTTTTGCTTTCATACTTTGGAGCAGCAATCAGTGTTAAGTACACAGCATAAATAAGCCAGGGTACTATTATGAGCAATAGCGGCCGCTTCTTAATCATTGTTTTTGCTTGGTTAAGGTAATCTTTCAGCATGCTAATTCTCGTTATTCCATGTAAATCTTTATGGCTTCTTCAAGGTCGCTATAATAAGTGAGCTGGCCATTATCTATCAGAATGGCGGACTTACAGAACTCTCTTATTTGATCAATTTCATGGCTCACCATGATTAAACCGGCTTCCTTTGCTTTCACCTCTAATGCTTCGCGGGCTTTTTTTCTGAATTTGGGATCGCCAACCGATGTCGCTTCGTCTATCAGGTAAATATCAAAATTAATATTGATGCAGCAGGCGAATACCAAGCGTGCGCGCATACCCGAAGAATATGTTCTGACCGGTAGATCATAGCGTTTATCGAGCTCTGCAAATTCCTGAACGGCAGCTTCATAGTGTTTCAGGTTTCTCACATTGTTAATGCGACCAATGAAACGCGTGTTTTCTCTACCTGTCATATGTGGATGAATACCGGTTGCTAAAGCAACCGGCCATGACATGGACTTATCTGTGTATACCTGGCCTTTATCAGGGTATTCACTTTTTGCTAACATCCTGAATAAAGTTGACTTGCCTGCGCCGTTTTTACCCAAAATTGCCACGTTATCGGCAGTCGGAAACTCGAAATTCAGATCTCTAAAAATGTATTGTGGCCCTAATTTACTGGGGTAGGACTTTGTCAGGTTAATGAGCTTGATTGTCATCGCGACAAGATTCC
>NZ_CFIDRX010000076.1:0-19963 GCF_984433645.1 Marisediminitalea sp. | reverse complement strand
GCTTGCTGCAGACCGCGCTATTGCCGTACAAACCACCGCCGATGAGCTGCCCAGACCTTACACCCTTGCAACTGCGCATAAGGCGGGTTGGCAATGGCGAATTCCGCTTCAGTCCCGAGTAGGAAACGGTATTGTGTACAGCAGTCGTTTCTCTGATGACGAGACTGCATTAGCCACATTAATGTCAAACGTGACTGGTGAAGCGGTCACTGAACCGCGGTACCTGAAATTTAAAACCGGTATGCGTCAGCAGGCATGGGCAAAGAACTGCGTAGCAATCGGTTTGAGCAGTGGATTCCTTGAGCCGTTAGAATCAACCAGTATACATCTGGTGACGACGGCATTGATTCGATTGATGAAGTTGTTTCCGTTTGAGGGGGAGTGTGGTCTTCTGGCAGAGCGCTATAACCGCGAAACCCAAAAAGAAATGGAAACGATCCGCGACTTTATTGTGCTGCATTACCATCTGACACAACGCGATGACAGTGCGTTCTGGGATTTTTACCGAAACATGGAGATTCCTGAGTCGCTGCAACATCGCATGGCAATGTTTGCCGAACATGGTTATGTGTGGCCTGACGATGTGGCGCTGTTCCGTGTTGACTCCTGGGTGCAGGTGATGATGGGCCAGGGCCTGATGCCAAAACGCCATCACGGCGCCAGCCGCATGTTACCCACCGCATCGTTGACGCAGCAGTTAACGGCGTTCAAACAGTCGGTAAACAATGCGCTGGCGCAGCTTCCCGAACATGATGCCTTTATAAAACAATACTGTCCGGCTGATAAAAGCGCATAACCCATGAATACCGCAAGTAAGAAGACACGAGTTGTTATTGTTGGTGGAGGCACCGCGGGCTGGCTAACGGCGGGAATTATTGCTGCCAGGCACCCGCTGTTAGGTGAAAACAGTAACACGGAACTGGTATTGCTTGAGTCGCCGGACGTTAAAAATCTGGGAGTGGGTGAGGGCACCTGGCCCACCATGCGTGACACGTTGAAGCAAATTGGCTTGTCTGAGCGGGCGTTTTTAAGCTGCTGCGACGCTAGCTTCAAACAGGCTTCGAAATTTGCAGGCTGGCGACAAAATCCCGCGCAGCATTATTATCATCCGTTCACGGCACCAGCAGGCTATGGCGCAGTGAGTCTGGCCGATGCCTGGATTGAAGCCGGTTATCCGCAGGATTTTGAATCCTGGGTTAGCGCTCAGGGGCATGCCTGTGAACGCCAACTGTCACCGAAACTGCCCCAACTCCCCGAGTACGCTTTTACCTACAACTACGGGTATCACCTGAACGCCGGAAAATTCGTGGCATTGTTACAAGCACACTGCACGGAAAAACTGGGCGTAACCTATCGTCAAGGACATGTTGCTCACATTGTCAGCCACGACAGCGGAGCAATTAAGGCTTTGCAACTGGAAGATGGCAACACGGTAGAAGGGGATTTGTTTATCGACTGCAGTGGCTTTGCAGCAGTACTGATGGGCAAGCACTATCAGATCCCGTTTGTCTCTCAGCGAGGTGTCTTATTCAATGATACCGCGATTGCTGCGCAGGTTAATCATGCAGCGCCGGAAACCCCCATTGCATCCGCTACGGTTGCAACAGCGCAGACGAGTGGCTGGATTTGGGATATCGCTTTACAACATCGTCGTGGAATCGGGCATGTCTTCGCCAGCGAATTCTGTGCCGTTGAAGACGCTGAGCAAACGTTGCGTAATTACATTGTTAATGACCCTAATTTGCAGCAAGACGAGGTCAGTACGCGGGTAATCAAATTTGACCCCGGCCACCGAAAATACTTCTGGCATCACAATTGTGTGGCGATTGGTGTCTCCGCCGGTTTTGTAGAGCCGTTAGAAGCTACGGCTTTGGTGCTCATAGAAAAGTCAGCCGAGTGGGTTGCAGAGCAATTACCCCGCTCGCCATCGGCAATGCCGGTACTGACGAAGCGATTTAATCAGCTTACCAATGAGCGCTGGCGGGAGATCATCGACTTCATTAAGTTGCATTACGTGCTGTCGGATCGTACCGACTCCGCCTACTGGCGGGCTCATCAGCAACATGAAAGCTGGACTGATTCGTTGAGTGAGGCGTTACAGCTGTGGCAAAGCCAGCCACCCGGACTCTACGAATCCAGCAACCGGCAAGAGCTTTTTTCTTCTGCCAGTAAACAATATGTGTTGTTTGGTATGGGATTCCGTGCGGAACAATGGCAGTCGTGCGGACGGCTGGCGCTTCAACAGCCTCTGATTGAGCGTTTTCGTCGCGAAGTTCAGCAGCAGGTTAATCGGGTTAACGCACAGCTATTGACCAATCGGGAATATCTGCAAAAATTGAGAAAGTAGCTCTGTATCAAGGACGACGGTATGTCACTTTCCCCCAAAATAGCGCGCACGCTGGTTGCCGTTTTGTTATTTATCAGCCTAATCATTTCCGTGTTCTTCTGGAGTGAAGCTCGCAGTGAAGTTGTGTTTTTGTGTGGCAATTTCAGCGCGGGCGTCACTGAGCAAAGTGTATTGAAGCAACTGGGCACAGCGAATTGGTTGGAGGTAACGCAGCAACACACAGATTACGGCAGACGAATAGTCTCGGACAGTGCCGTGAGTTTGCGTATGTATCGATGTAATATCGATATTGGCACTGACGGCAAGGTAATCACCGCCAGTGTCAGTGGGTGGTTCTAGGGCAACTTATCTCTCATTGCTACCATTGCGACCACGTCGGGCAGTGCAAAGTAACCGGGCAATACAAAGTAGCCGGCCAGTGACTATCATTTAAACCGTGATGTCTGTTTTTGTTTTAGCCCGCAATACCGACGAACAGGCCCTAATGACAGCAGCTACTGCTGGCTGGCTTTGCAAACCGTTGTTGCAAAGATTGCCAGCCATTTCGAATCATCAAGCCAAATAACAACATGGCGCACAATGCGTAAATCGCTGAGATGTCATTGTGATCATGGCCTCCCTGACCAAGCGGGATCCACGCTGATAACTCAAATGCCTGAATGGCGATGTTTAATGCGTAACCCAACAGAATACTAATGCTGACCACACTAAAAACGTACAACACCAGTGTTCGTTTTCCCATTTCCTTGGCAATCATCCCCATGGTTGAAATGTTAGTTGCTGGCCCGGCTAACAAGAACACCAATACGGCGCCAGGTGACAGACCCGCAGCTAAGAAGCCCACGGCAACCGGTGTGGATGCAGTCGCGCAAATATACATGGGGATACCGATGACAGCCATAATCAGCATGGCAATGAATCCATCACCCCACTGAGTCAGAAACTGATGTGGTACCCAGGTTTGAATAGCGGCAGCCAGCGACAGGCCAATAAGCAACCACAGCGTCAGATCGTTAAGGAGTTTCACCGTTGAAAATTGCCAGATAGCCTGTGCCTTAACACTCAGGCTTTGGCTGTCTGCCTTTATCGTTTCGGCTTTTTGTTGCGCTGTGGTACTACAACAAGACGCTTTAGTTTCCGCAGGCTCAGTTTTTTTGGCACTGCTACAGCAACTGGCAGGTTCGGTTATCGGTGCTACTTGCGTTTGTGTACTGCAGCACGAGGACGCCGATGCGGTTTCAGGTTTCGTTTCAGGTTGCTGTGTACTGCAACAGGCTGAGCTGGTGTCTGCCTCTGTGGCGGCCGCCTGGTCGGTTTGGGGTTGGTTGTTTGCATCTGGCGTATCGAACCACTTAACCATTAAACCGGCGTATATTGCACTGGTGATCGCTGCAACAGGGCGGACGATAGCAAAGACCGGGCCCAATAACGCGTAGGAGACCGACACCGAGTCGACGCCAGTTTCTGGTGTGGCGACCAGGAAGGATACGGTAGCGGGTTTTGAGGCTCCGCTACGGCGTAGCCCAATGGCTGCTGGGATGACACCACAGGAGCAGAGCGGCAGGGGCGCGCCGATGACCGCGGCTTTGCCGATCGCTTTGGTACTGGCATTGCCCATGTGTTTTTTAAGGATATCCACTGGGACCAGCTCATGCATTAGCCCAGCAATAAGCAGGCCCAACAACAGCCAGGGAGCAGATTCCATAAATAACACAGCAAAGTTTTCGAACAGGGCAGTTAATTCACTCATAAGGTATCCACCGTATCCAGCATTTGTAAAATTGAACAATGGGCGGCACTTTCGTTTCCGCCGCAACACACGTTGTGTAACGCTTGCAAAGAATCACGAATTCGCACTAATTCGGCGATTTTTTCGTTCACTTCCTGCATTTTGTCTGCAGTATACTGCTTTACTTCTTCACAGGTATGGTCGTCAGGATGAAGTTTGAGGGCCAGTAGCTCGTGGATTTCATCCAGTGTAAAGCCAACCCGTTTGGCTCGCTGAATAAACTGCAATGTGGTTATATCAACCTGGGAATAGAGCCGGTAGCCTGACGCGCTGCGTGTTGCCGGCGTGATCAGGCCTTTGCTTTCGTAGAAGCGAATAGTGTCGACCGTTAGTCCGGTGATACTGGCCAGTTGACCAATTTTATAGCTGTTTTGTGTTTTCATAGTGTCAGTATAAACCCTGGAGTTAACTCCAGAGTCAAGCATACCTGAATGGTTTTTTGCTGGGTAGCTTCTGATGCGAGTTCATATATAAATCAAATGTGGGAAAAAGCGCATCATTCCGCTTAATGGCTAGGTTAGCAGTATGCTCCTCACTTAAAGTGCAGGCACATAAGAATAAAACGAGAAGTGGTATGAAGGAGCTTAATGCCCATCCAGCAGGATATGAGCGTAAATATGCAGTGCGCCTTATCGTTGCTGTAGTCAGTTGCCTATGTGTGCTGTTTGGTTGCGATTCCGCAAATAAGGACGCATCAACTGCTGTTGCACCACAGCCACTCTATCAGGACCCTGTCTATGATGGTGCAGCCGATCCTTCAATCGTGTGGGACAAACAAGGGCGGCGCTGGCTGATGTTCTACACCAATCGGCGCGCAAATGTAGTGGGATTACAGGGCGTCGAGTGGGTTCATGGTACCCCCATCAGTATCGCGACCTCTAAAAATGGCCGGGAGTGGGACTATCTACAGGATGCTCAGTTCAACGGCAGTGGGGTAACGGAAACGTTATGGGCACCCGATGTGTTCGTGCACGATGACCAGTACCACATGTATTTAACCATGGTGCCAGGTATTTTTGACAACTGGTCGCATCCACGCACCATTGCGCACTTCACCAGTGCTGATCTGTTGACCTGGACGTATCAATCAACGCTGAAACTCAATACTGAAAAAGTGATTGATGCCGATGTCATCGCAAAGCCCGACGGCGGATTCCGGCTTTTTTATAATGATGAGCCTGATGGTAAGTCAATCTACTTTGCCGACAGTGAAGACCTGTATGATTGGCAGGACAAGGGCAAAGCCGCGCTCTCCAGCCGGGGCGAGGGGCCCGTGGTATTTTACTGGCAAGGCTGGTACTGGATGGTTGTTGATGCCTGGCGAGGGCTGTCAGTGTATCGTTCTGCCGATTTGGACAGCTGGCAGCAGCAGTCAGGCTATTTATTGAGTGAACCGGGTAAAGGCGAACAGGACGGTGTGATTGGTCAGCATCCTGATGTCGTAGTGCAGGACGGCAGGGCATTCCTGTTTTATTTTACGCATCCGGGCAAAATACCGTCAAATGAAGGGACCGATGATGCCAGCACACGCAGAAGTGTCATTCAAGTTACTGAGCTGGAGTTTGACGGGCAGTGGCTACAGACCGATCGCGATCAGCCTGTCACCATAGACTGGTAATGGGCTGCAAAGGCAGCCCATTCGACTAATGTTGATTTACCAACCGCACTGGCGGTCTTTGTTTTGCTCATCCAGCCAGGTTTTAAGCGGGGCAAAATAGGCTTCAATGGTACTGGCATCCATATCCGGTGAACCCGTAATGGTAGCAAGTGCTTCTTGCCAGGGGCGGCTCTGTCCCATTTCCAGCATTTCGTTTAACGCAGTACCGGCTTCTTCACTGCCATAAATAGAGCAGCGGTTCAGTGGGCCGTTGTCGCCTGCAATATCACACAATGCTTTGTGGAATTGGAATTGTAGAATATGTGCGAGGAAGTAGCGCGTGTAGGGCACATTGGCCGGAACGTGGTATTTCGCACCCGGGTCGAAAGCGTCTGCGTCACGGGCAACCGGTGCCATTACGCCCTGGTATTTCTCACGCAATTCCCACCACAGTTTATTATATTCTTCAGGGCCTGCCTCTCCGGCCATTACCTTCCAGCGCCATTGATCAACCATTAATCCAAACGGAATAAAGGCGATTTTATCCAGCGCAACCTGAAGCAGCATGCCAATATCGTTAGAAGGATCCGGGATTTCATCAATCAGGCCAATTTCTTTCAAATACTTAGGCGTGATAGAAAGCGCAATAGTATCACCAATTGCTTCATGGAAACCGTCATTAGCTGAACCCTGATACAGGAAGGGTTGCTGGTTGTATGCACGCTGATAGTAATTATGCCCCAGCTCGTGGTGGATAACGTTAAACTCCTCGCCGGTAATTTGAATACACATCTTAATCCGCAGATCGTCCACATTGTCTACATTCCACGCTGATGCATGACACTGAACATCGCGATCGGCGGGTTTACTGAACTGGGAATTCGTCCAGAATGAGTCCGGTAATTCGTCAAAACCTAACGAAGAGAAAAACGACTCAGCCTGCTTAACCATTTTGATTTCGTCATAGTCCTGATCGCGCAGCGCGGCTGTGACATCTGGTACCTGCATGGGCGTGTCAGGCTTTACAATGTCATAAATATTTCCCCATGACTGGGCCCACATATTGCCCAGCAGGTGGGCTGGAATAGGCTTGTCCTGGGGCACAATGTCTTCACCGTAATACTCGCCTAACTCTGCACGAACATGGCAGTGTAATGCATCGTACAGGGGTTTAACCTGGCCCCAGAGACGATCTAACTCAATCGGAAAATCATCGGCTGGCATGTCATATTTGCTACGCCATAACTCACTGACGTTGCTAAAGCCGAGTTCCTTCGCTCCTTCATTGGCAATGCCAACCTGTTCTGCATAAAGCGGCTTCATGGCAACAGAGACTTCACGCCAACCTTCCCAGTATTCCAACAGTAAATCGGCGTCACGCTCGGTGGCCATGGCAGAACTCATCTCAACCAGGCCAATACAGTCGTCTTCGCTGCGGCAGTATTTGCCTTTGCCATACATGCCATCCAGTTCAGAACCGATTTGAGCCAGCCGTTCCGATTTCATAGGGTTTGCTGGTGGTGGCATAGTTAAGCCGGCGCGCATTAAATCCAGTTTACGGCGTAAGTCCGGATCTGCCTCAACGTGATTGAAATCGGCAGCTTGTTTTGCCAGTTCGGCAGCGCGGTTACTGTAAAGCTCAGAAAGGTAAGCATTTACCGTAGCCGTGTCGTCGTTAATATTGGTGGCATATACCCAGGCCGCTTTCGCTGCGGGCACAGACATTTTAGTCATCTCGCGTTGAGCCGCATCGACAAAGATACGCGCATCTTCTGCGGTTAGCGCGGTTTCGGTTGGTTGGGTCTGAGCTTTTTCTGGGGCGGGCTGACAACCCGACAGCACAGCAGCAACGCCAGCTGCAACCAGGGTAAAGGACTTCGCTTTCATAGTATTTCTCTCGTTCGTTTTTATTATCGCGGTATTGAAGATACCTCACCTTAAGATAGTACCGTTATTGCGGCTTATGTCTATTTTTGATGATAAGTACTTGTGCGGAATTTCATGACATAGGTACAAAATAGGCAGAGGGTTACGACATTCAGTGTGTTTGAATGCTATTTGTCGTGCTCAGCAGGACACATTTATTTAGCTTGAATCATCACGCGTAGAGCGCATAAATGTGTTACCTGTGATCGCTATCAACGTTTTACCTAAGTAATACTGGGAGTGAGTTTGGGGTTAGTTGAATCCTGAGTAAAAGCCTTGTCTATTTTGGATTTAACTCTCGTATTTAAGCATTCACACCATCAAGCATTCACGTAATAGTGCCCGCACGCAATTGCTGCATCAATGGAGATGGAGGATTAGTGCTACAGTCGCTTCAGACAGCATTGTTTAAATTTTTTGCCACTGTCACATAAGCATGCGTCATTTCTGCCGATACTTAGTTTACCGGTATCATCATGGAGTAATCCAGTTGTGTATCGCCATTCACCGGCTTCTGTTTCAAAGTCACTGGTTTCATGAAGCACAAAACACTGTTTTGCAATTGCGTAGTACGCTTTAAATTCTACCTGATGTGAGGTTAACGCAGGGGAGGGTACAATCGACAAATGTAACCAGGTTTGCTCGTCGGCGTGTTCGGCAAGCATGGCTTCGGTAAGCCCTTCTCTGGATTTTTCTGCATAAGTTTTAAGGATGTAAGGCCAATCCTGTATGCAATAAGCCGCATAACGTGAGCGCATCAGCGCTTCAGTCGTCGGTGGAGTTTGTGCGCCACTATGAAACGGTGCGCAACATTTTTCATAAGGTTTACTGCTGCAGCAGTAACAACTGTCGACCATCAGACTATCTCAAGATTTGTTTCTGACAAGTTTAATGGCTCAGACTTACGGGAAAAAGAACTTTATCAATTAATCCGTGTAGTAGATTACCAAGGGCCTTGTAAAACGTTATCAGCTTGTCTACCAGTTTGCTTATCGTTAACCGACAAGCCAATCAGAGAAACTGAATATTGGTCGCAAAGCTGCTTGATCAGCACTTGCTCATGCTGCGGCAGGGATAAATCCTCGACATAGATAGTGCTGCATTGCCCGCTGGTTATCAGTTTGCGAATCCACTGGGGCACCATTTCTTCATTCGGCTTTTGGATACGTATTGCGTGATCAATGCTTTTATTGAAGGCCAGTGACGATGACAACAGGTAACTCCAGCCTTTTTGCGATGTAGTTCGCAACTGAGCAGAAACCGGAAACGCAATAATGTTGTGTAATTGGTTAACAGTAGCCATGTTGTAGCCTCTCAATAAGTAGTGTCTGTTTATACAGTGTATGAATATACAGTAGTACTGTATAAAACAACATGCAAGTGTTTTTTGTCTTTTTTTTACTCACATTGCCTGGTGCTCACTCTCCCTCAATATATTTAAGTGATCTCGTCGTCTAGCAGTCGCACATGAAGAAATTTGTCTTGAAGGTGCCTTATGGTTGCAAGTGTTTATGTTTGTACATGTTGTTATGACTGGTAATAAATGTATAAGTCGCTGCTTTGTTTATTGTTTTTGCCTTTGTGATTATTGAATTTCACAACGCGTCTGATTTTGAGATGTGATGGGATATTTGTGCAAAAAAATAACGTGAATGTAAAAAAAATGTGTATTCGGCGTTAAATTAAGCCGGTAACAATGCGTATCCCTGTTCGCATTTTGTTCATTTTTGGAACAGCTTGCACACTTACATAGTATGAAAGGTGATACATGAAACAACTAAAATTTGGATGCCTGCTTCTGTTGCTGGGCATTGCACAACTTAGCTACGCGAGTGTTATTACTAATGGTAGTTTTGACAACTGCAGTTACAGTGGCTGGATGAAAGACACCGATGGCTTTGGTGATACCAGTACCCAAAACGACTTTATGCTTAGCGCGCCTCCGGGATGCGCAGCGATTGTGAACGTCGACAGTTTTAACACGGATGCCTGGTTTGCTAATACGCTCTATCAGGACATTAATTTACAAAGTGGTCAACAGTATCAATTTACCGCCGAGCTCAGTGTGAACTCCGAATTGACCTCCTCAGATTTTGGTTTTATTGCTGATTATTTCTTTGTCGCGTTTGGCGATGGCAGTGGTAAGTACCTGGATGAAAGCGGCGCACTGGGCAGTGTGCTAAACGCGGATATTGACGGTGCTGCCAGTTATTCAATCGACATTATGTTGTCTGAAACCTTGAGTTCAATTTCTAACCTGACACTGGAGTTTCAACTACTCATTGGCTTTGATCAGTTCGGTAGTGATTTTGGCGGGTCATGGCTTCAAATCGACAATGTAGCGATAACGCCTTCGAACGCTAACATGCAGGTAAATGCGCCTTCACATGCGTTGTTAATCGGACTTGGTCTGGCGGGCATATTCTTTGTTCGCAAACATCGCAAGAGTGGGGGTGAACAATGAAGCCCGGACTCCTTTATTCAGCAATATTCTGCGCGTCGCTGGGTGTCAGCAATGTCAGTCAGGCTGCCTGGTTATCGGTGGGGAGCGATGTCACTTCCAGTGTTTCTCGCCCCACTGTTGACAGAGTTAATCGTGTATATACCTCAGTGGTTACCGTTACCAACACAAGCAGTGAAGAAATGACCGGCCCATTCAGGTTACTCATTACTGATAGTTCGATTGCGGTAAATGGTGCAGATGGCTACACAGGTGATGGGGTTCCGTATTTTCTCGTTGAGGCGGGAGAGCTTGCAGCCGGTGCGAGTACAAGGGTTGCCGTCTCTTTTGATTTAGCACGCAGGCAGCTGTCTTTCACACCGGTATTACAACAGGATAACCCGCTAGTCGGCGTTTACGCCGAAGCGGAAGGCGGCAAGTCAGCGACACTGAATTACCTGGGTATAGACATGCAGATCCAACCGGGTGATCCGAGTTATGTGACAACCGTGGTCAATGCCACAGCGCCACCCGAAGATGACAGCCGGGTAGGTGAGCTGCTGGTGGATTTTTCTCAGGCAGGAGACTATACGCTCTATGCTCGTGTGCGAGTGGGACCTGACGGTTTTAGTGATGACAGTATGTACATTCCGACAACGTTGGGTGCTGTGCATGATTGGCAGCTAGTTAACGGAATTAGCGGTTTTGCTGCACCCGGCGAGGCGGGCTATTCCCCCGACGCCATTGTGGAACCCGGTGGGCAGCCAAATTTAACTTCGTTTATGTGGGTTGCTATTCCAGAAGGCCGTTATTCGGTGGCTGACGACAATACCAGTGCGATATTCCGTTACGCCGGTCGTGAGGATGGATTGGACATTGACAGTTTTGTTTTCGCACCGGCCGGTGTTTCATACACGGTAGAGCAGCTCGAAGATGGGTTGCCTGGTGTTGTGCTGCCACCACCTGAAACCTACACGCCTGAGGGGCCGCCGCTGGCAGATGGAAAGTCAAAATTCCTTGGAGGCGTATGTTGTGGAAATCAGCGTCCGAATTTCGAAGCATACTGGAACCAGGTAACCGCTGAAAATGCGGGTAAGTGGGGCTCGGTTGAAGCGGTACGGGATCAATACAATTGGTCGGGACTTGATGAGGCGTATAATCTCGCTAAAGATAATGGATTTATTTACAAACACCATGTGTTGGTTTGGGGCAGTCAGCAGCCGGCCTGGATTGATTCATTGTCACCGCAAGAGCAACTTCAGGAAATTTTGGAGTGGTATGAAGCAGTCAATGCACGATATCCGGCAATCGACTTTATTGAAGTCGTAAATGAATTCGACAATGCACCACCCGACGGTGGCAATGGCAGACCCAATTATGTTGACGGTTTACGGTTGTATGCGCCTGAGGTGACTGCTGAGGTCGAAGCATTCTTCATAGCCAGAGGGGATTCTGCCAGTACAGCAGCGCAAAAAGCACAGGATTACGACTGGATAGTAAATGCGTTTCAAATGGCCAGGGATATTTTCCCGTCCAGTACACAGCTTATGTTTAACGAGTACAGTGTTATTAACTCTGACACACGTACAGACAAAGTCATCGAATTGGCGAATCTGTTGCAATCTCGTGGATTGATCGATGCCATCGGATTTCAGGGACATGCTTTTTCTACAACGGGTCCACTGGATACCATGCTGAACAATATTGATCGCATGGACACCCAAACCGGCCTGGATATCTATCTCACAGAGTTGGATGTAGATGGCACAGACGAACTAACTCAATTACTTGAATTTCAACGTTTGTTCCCTGCCTTTTGGCAACACCCTGCCATTGAAGGCATTACTGTATGGGGCTATCTACCGGGACATTGGCGTGAAGCCCAGGGCGCTATTCTGGCGTACGATACAGGCGTTGAAAAAGCGGCGCTTACCTGGCTTAAAGGCTATGTCAGAGAATTGGCCCCTCAGTTCGAACAACCATCAGTGATTACCATAGACGAGACAACCGAAGCAGGTACGCTGATTGCAGATCTGGAGTCATCAGATTACATGGGTAATCCTCATCAATCAGGCGATGCTGTGTTATGGCGAATTTTAAGTGGCAACGATGCAGGTTTATTTACGCTGGACCCTCAAAATGGCGAAGTGCATGTTGCGGCGGCGCTTACACCGGGTTTATACAACCTGTATGTGCAAGTTTCCGAAGGGGAATACACCAGTTTTGCCAGACAGGTACAAATTGTCGTGCCTGGTGATGATTTACCCCCTCAGGTCGTTGAGTACGATTTTAGTGATGGCGCTCAAGGCTGGCGCGGAGACTATGGTACATCGGCATCGGTAGGCTACGATGCTGCTATTCCAGCTGCACTGCTTATTCCAGCGTGGGAAAGCCGCAATGTACAGGAGTATATTGAAGAAATTAGTCTCACTGACTTGAATGGTGCAGTGCTGTATTACACGTTAAACGTAACACAAGCACAGATTGATGGGGGCATGACGATCCAACCCTATGTACAAACCGGCGCACCATCATATAGCCGTATTTACGGTTCGGTAGTAAATCCACAGGCAGGTGAAAATGTCATTATGTTTGCGCCCACAGAGAATGCGAATGGCGATTTGTCTATCGTTGAACGTCTGGGTATTCAGCTGAATGGACCTTTGAGCAGTGGTACTGAGGACTACGTTGAATTGACCCATGTCCGTCTGGAAATACCCACGACACTGCCAACTGCTGAGACTATTACCTATGACTTTGTGTCTGATGCAGAAGGATTACGTGGTGATTACGGAACAAATGCCAGTGTGCTACACCGTCCTGCTTATGAAGCGGTGAGTTTACTGCCCAATGACACCAGCCAGACGCACAATTATATTTTAGGCGTACCTGTGCGTGATTATACAGGGGCTGCTCTCACTTATACGTTTGCTGTAACAGGAATGCCTGGTGATGGCAGCGTCAGTGTTCAGGGGTATATTCAAACCGGTGCACCGAACTATGCACGTATTTATGGCGCAATAGAACCGTTAAGCGTGGGAACAAATCAGATTACGTTTTACCCGCAACCTGATGGAAATGGCAATATTGCAAATATCGAGCGTATTGCAATTCAGTTAAACGGTGCATTTACGGCAGACGAAGCCAATGAAATTCTAATTGAACGCATAGATGTGGATTTTCCATAGCATTTGATACGTAAATAAAGGGAAACCTCAAAGCGGCGCTGTATACAGTGTCGCTTTGTTTTTTTACAGTCTCTGGCAAGTGTTATTCAGGCAGGCTCGTTACTTAAACTGTGAACGACATTGCTCGCATTATGCAGCGTCGGTATCGGTAACACTGTTAATGTCGAGGTGTTAACCGCTTAAACCAGTAATTGAATCGCGGCAGCATGATCATCAGTGCAATGATCCAATAGAGCAGCGGTTCCTGCAGCGCGGTTTTACGCGACCAACTGAAATGCACCAGCGCAAGCAGTGCGGTGAGATAAATACTGTTGTGTAGTCGCTGCCAGTTGCGCTTCATTTTCCGTCTTACCCACATCGGAGAGGTTATGGTCAACAGCATTAAGTCCAGTAACGCAATAAAACCAACGGTGATGTAAGGCCGCTCTATGACTTCGCTGGCAATCAGCGCCCAGTCAAACTGCAATTCAAAACTCACATAGCTGGTCAAATGCAGCAATGCATAAACGAAGACGTAGATCCCAATCAGCCTGCGGCATTGCATCAGCGAAGGAAATGGCAAATGTTTAGCAAGAGGGCTTATCAGCAAGGTAAGCAGCAACAGGTTTAATGCACTTGTGCCTGTGCTGTGGATAAGCGCTTTTACCGGATCTGCGCCCAGGTTGTCGGTTACGGCGGCCCAGCCCAAGAATATCAGGTACCCTAAAAACAAGGCATGTAACCCGGCCTTAAACAGGCGCAACTGCACAGGCGTCAAGGCCAGAGGTTTGCTGAGTAATCGTTTCACAAAGGGCACTTAATAGTAGCGGGCTAAATCCATATTTGCATACAAGGGCGCGACCTCGTCATAGCCGTTAAACATGCGTGTGGCAATGCGCTGCTGATTGAATACGCCTCCGTCGGTAATCCGGCGCTCACTCGCCTGACTCCATCGTGGATGAGCTACTTTTGGGTTTACGTTGGCATAAAAACCGTATTCATTCGATGCCAATCGATTCCAGGTGGTAGGGGGCTGGCGTTCGGTTAGCGTAATTCGCACGACCGATTTAATGCTTTTGAAACCGTATTTCCACGGTACAACTAACCGAATGGGGGCGCCATTTTGTGGTGGCAGTGTTTTGCCATAAACGCCGGTAGCCATCAGCGTTAACGGGTGATTCGCTTCGTCCAGGCGCAGTCCTTCCACATAGGGGTAATCAATACCGCCACCAATGAAAGGGTTGCGCTGACCGGGCATTTGTTTCGGGTCGTGCAGGGTTTCAAACGCGACATATTTGGCGGAACCCAGTGGCGACGCCAACTGAATGAGCTTATTGAGTTCAAAGCCCACCCACGGGATCACCATTGACCAGGCTTCGACACAACGCATTCTGTAAATGCGCTCTTCAAACGCAAATTGCTTCATAATGGCATCGTAATCCAGAGTAATCGGATTCTTCACCAAGCCGTCAATTCGTAATGTCCAGGGATCGGTTTTAAAACTTTTCGCGCGTTCGGCCGGATCGTCTTTGCCCGTACCAAATTCATAAAAATTATTGTAGGACGTAACCTTCGCGTAGGGCGTTTTGGCTTCGTCTGTGGTGAACTTCTCTGAGGGGGTAAATGACAGCGGTTTGGCTTCAAACTCGGGTTCGCTGTCGAACCAGCCAAACCCATGGGCTGATTGGCTGAGTAACGTGCCGGCACCAACAAACCCCAGCGACTTTAAAACACGGCGACGATCCTGAAAGACCTTTTCGTCGGTTACCTGGTTATCCGTAAACGTTTGTGAGGGGCGAAATCGTTTCATAAACCTGCTCTGTAAAGAATTTGACACCATTGCTACGATATAAGACCGCAAAGGGTGCAAAAAGATTTCAAAAGACGCTTACAGAGACAGCGTATCCAGAATACCGCCCCGTTTCGGGACAAACATATTAGAGTACAAACGGGCAGCAAACTCATCGGTCATACCTGAGATATAATCGGCAATGACCCGATGGCCGTTGTTATGCTCTTCGGCTACCAGCCAGCGTTTACGGGTGTTCTCGGGAAGCAGGCGTGTTGGATCGGCACTGAAAGCCTCGAACAATTCCATTACCACTTGCTGACCTTTGTATTCCAACAGCTGGACTTCCGGTTTACGGATGACTTTCATGTAGACAAACTTCTTAAACAAACCCAGCGCATTGTGATGGTGTTCCGGCAATACCGCCTGATAGCGCAGAAGCGGGTGCTCAAAGGCTGCATCTTCTTCAATACGAATGGCGGTAATGAAACAATTAACCAAAGCACCAATCGCATTTTTACGCTCGTGTTGAGCCTGACTGAACAACCGTGTGCCAATACCTGCTATGTGCTCAGACAGCCAGGGTACCTGAAGTTGTTCCAGCTCTGACTGGAGTTCTTCAACAAATTCCGCACGTTTTACCATGCCCATGACAATCGCATCTTCGAGGTCGTGAATACCATAGGCAATATCGTCGGCCAGTTCCATGACACTGCAATCAAAGGATTTGTGCGTGGTTTTGTGGTGTTTTCCGGAGACATGCTCAAACGACATCAGCCGGTCCTTGTCTTGCTGGCTAAAAGGATCGATTAACCAGTCAAACAAGGCTTCATCGCAACGGAACAGGCCTTTGGGCGGATGCCATTGTTCTGCTTTTACCTGGCGCAGACTTACCGAAGGCGAGGGCAGTAAATCGTGATTCGTTAACGCATCAATAAAATTGGGGTACTTCACCAAACCCAGCACGCTGCGGCGGCTCAGGTTCATGCCGTGTTCGGCGGTGTAGGGCTCAAGCTGCGTAACAATGCGGAACGTCTGTCCGTTACCCTCAAACCCGCCGTGTCCATGCATCATGTAATTCAGTGCAATCTCACCACCGTGACCAAACGGAGGATGACCAATGTCGTGAGCCAGACACAGGGTTTCGATTAAGTAGGGATCCAGACCCACGTGCTCGGTTAAACGAGGGAATTTTCCTTGCAGCTGCGCGGTAATACCCGTGCCAATCTGTGCAGCTTCAAGTGAATGGGTTAACCGGGTGCGGTAGAAGTCACTGAGTCCTACCCCAAGCACTTGTGTTTTTGCCTGCAGACGGCGAAAAGCGGCAGAGTGCAATACCCGGGCTTTGTCTCGCTGAAACGGTGAACGGTGATCGCCGTCTCTGGCCTGGGTGCGCGGTAATCGTCGTTCCCACCATGCTAATTGCCAATTGTCATTGTCTGTCAGGGTAGGCTCGTTATGCTGCATAGGACATCCGTTGCTTAATTATGCGTATCTTCCTGGGTAATTTCGTCCAGGCTGAGTGAAAAGCTGGGTACGTAACGCTTTAAGAAATAGTCCACTTCGTCGGAGTGATAGTCTTTTAGCATCTGGTCGAGTCTTTTCTTGGCCAGGGTAAACTCGCGATTGCCTGAGTTTAGCTCTTCCAGCGTTTTTAAATACGCGCAGAGCACATCGGCGGCTTTCACAATAAAGGCTTCATCTTCACTGTGGTACTGGCTGTCGATCAGTTTGGCATAGTCTTCCCTGAAGTCCACCGGCGCCATGTCGATCAGTTTTTGTTCGGCGATTTTTTCGATTTTCTTATATTCGTCTTTGATTGCCGGGTTGAAGTATTTGACCGGAGTTGGCAGGTCGCCGGTTAACACTTCAGACACGTCGTGAAACATGGCCAGTGTTGCTATACGCTCGGGATTCAAATCACCGCCAAAGTAACGGTTTCTGATGAGGGCCAGGGCGTGCGCCACCATGGCTACCTGCAGGCTGTGTTCCTGAACGTTTTCAATGCGTACGTTGTGCATTAATGGCCAGCGGTGAATTAGCTTCATTCTGGCCAGATGTGCAAAGAAATGGCTGTTGTCGGCCATATCTATTTTCCTTTCTGGCGGTAGCCGTTAAAGAAGCTTTCTATGCGATCCATAGCCGGCCCTAAAATATCGCTGTGAGGTAAAAATACCAGGCGGAAATAAATGCCTTCATTCAGGTTAAATGCCCGGCCGTGTACCAATAGGATTTTCTCACTGCTCAGCAAGTCGAAAATCATTTGTTCGTCGCTGGCAATGTTGAATTTAGCGGCGTCGACTTTTGCAAAGCAGTACATCGCCCCTTTCGGCGTGACGCACTCTATGCCGTCTATATCATTCAGGCGGTTTGCGGCCAGGTCGCGTTGCAGTTTAAGGCGGCCACCGTCTTTGATCAGGTCATTTATGCTCTGATAGCCTCCAAGTGCTGTCTGGATGGCACTCTGGCAGGGCACATTGGCGCACATGCGCATAGATGACAGCATGTTCAGACCTTCGATGTAGCTTCTGGCTACACGTTTGTTGCCCGACACAATTAACCAGCCAGCGCGAAACCCTGCCACACGGTAATTTTTAGACAAGCCACTGAAAGTGACAAAGAACACGTCATCAGCAAGCGAGGCAATACACGTGTGTTTGGCATCGTCATATAAAATCTTGTCGTAGATTTCGTCTGAGAACACCACTAAATCGTGTTCGCGGGCTAACTCAACAATTTCTAGCAGCAGTTCTTTGCTGTATACCGCTCCCGTTGGATTATTAGGATTAATGATCACAATGGCTTTGGTACGTTTGTTGATTTTGCTCTTGATATCTTCGATATCCGGGAACCAGCCGGCTTTTTCGTCACAGCGGTAATGTACCGGTGTGCCGGATGACAGGCTTACGGCTGCGGTCCATAAAGGATAGTCCGGACTAGGCAGTAATACCTCATCACCGGCGTTAAGCAAGGCCTGCATCGACATCATGATCATTTCACTGACGCCGTTACCAATAAACACGTCGTCAACCTGAATATTGCGAATGTTCATTTGCTGGTAATACTGCATTACGGCCACGCGAGCAGCGTAGATTCCGGTAGAGTCTGAATAGCCCTGTGAAGTCGGCAAGTGATGGATCACGTCTTTGAGAATGTCGTCCGGGGCGTCAAAACCGAATGGGGCAGGGTTGCCTATGTTCAGTTTCAGGATACGGTGACCTTCGTCTTCCATTTTGCGTGCTTGTGCAGCAATCGGGCCTCGAATGTCATAACAAACATTATCTAACTTGTGCGACTTGTGTAAGGGTTTCATCTTCAACAACTTAAATTCCAGAGGGCCACAGGGTATCGCATCGACCTGTGATCTGTTAAGCAAAATTTTGTGCATACAGGCTATTAATAGGAGGAATTATTCGAAGTCGGTAAATTCTGGCTTCAGCCTGGAATAAATCGGTTGATTCGTCACTGTTCAGACAACACGTACTGTTACATTTCCTGGATTGTAGAATCTTTGGATTACACCTATATATAGGTATGTTCCGATTATAAAATCACCAGTCTATGGTTAACCGGAGGTTGAATGCCACTTCCACTTATTTGGTTAGGTGCCGGATTAGCGTCAGCTTATGCTGGTGGCGCGTTGGCAAAAAACGCACGTAGTCACAGTGTCGTCGATAATTACCCGGGAGAAAGCCAGCATAGAGTAACGCCGGTAGACGGTTGTGTGGTCTGTTGTGGTATTTATGGGGTATTCGAGCATACCGGCATTTGGTGCGATGACCATATTATCGAATTGCATGGCAATGGACTGGTTAAAGCCGTTGGGCCAACCCGGTTTTTACATCAACGCAGTGGCAGTGAGATTTATGTAGCCTGTGACGACAACTATATGCCACTGGTAGCGCCGGAATGTGATACGCGAGCCGTGAATCAGGTATTTCAATACATCGAGTACGATCCTATCAGCAATAATTGCCATCGATTTTCACTGCGTTCAGTGACCGGGGTAGATCAGGAATGTGTTAGCTTTTACGAATTTAATCAGAAGCTTAGCAAGCACTTCAATCAAAAGGTCCGCTGGCAACCTATTCAACTTAGATAGCATTCTGTAAATTCACTGAATAAATTGTGTTAAATAATTGTGAACTTTTCCATTCGACGCTATCGTATATAGTAAGACCGGAATAAAAGCGCAGGCGTGAGCGTGTGGGAATCTTGCCTTTATACCGGTGTTATTGAGTCAATAGCGTATGGTTGAGGGAAGCTATGTCACAACATTTCAAAGAAACACCGCAAAATGCTATAACCGAGAGTGGAATTGCCCGCGTAATACCTTGTAAGGAACTGGATGTCGGCGATCCCATAAAATGGTTGTCGTTAGGCTTGCAGGATTTTCTGCGCACACCACTTATTTCTATTTTCTACGGATTAATTTTTGCCGCAATACCCTGGTTTATTTCTTATCTGGTAGCGTTAACCGGCTGGCACTTGGTTATTCTGCCTTCAATAGTGTGTTTTATGTTGATTGGTCCATTCCTGGCGGCAGGTCTATACGACGTGAGCTGGGAGCTGGAAAAAGGCCACAAGCCATCATTACGTCACTCAGTGCGGGCAATACGCCGTAATGCAGTGAACGAGTGGGGCTTTGGCATTTTACTTATGGTGCTTATGATCTTCTGGTTGCGTGTCGCATCGCTCATCCATGCATTGTATCCCCAGCATCAGATTGAGAGTTTAGAAAGCTTATTGCCATTCCTGGTACTGGGATCGATAGTGGGTGCAGTCTTCTGTGTTGGTATGTTTTTCGTTACAGCCTTCACGCAACCTATATTAATGGAGCGCAAAGTTGATCTTGCTACGGCTGTAATGACCAGCGTAAATGCTGTATGGGTGAACAAGGTACCTATG
>NZ_CFIDRX010000075.1:0-20114 GCF_984433645.1 Marisediminitalea sp. | reverse complement strand
CGACCAACCTTCATTGCGGCGCGTTGTAAGGCACTTAACGGGCGGTTCAGCCGCAGTACAAATAGCCAGCCGCCACCCACACTCAAAATTCCAATAAGCAGCAAATAAAGAGTAAGCGGGAAGATATTAGCGTCGCTGAGTCCGTACACTGGCATGCGGATCCACATGTCCGGCAGGCTTTCTATATTCAACCAAACATAATACGGGGTGTCTTGCTCGGTAAGTAACGGCGTACTGATGCGCACTTCGGCTTTTTCACCCAGTTGCTGACTTACCTGATCAGACATAAATTTATAGAAGGTGGCCTGCCCCAGTTCTTCTGTTTGCGCTTGCTGAAAGCTGAAAAACTCAATGCCCGTGTTGGCACTGAGCTTATCGATGTAGCCCGGGTCAGTCACCAGTGCACGCTGGGTTTTTAGCGTCGCTGCCTGGGTTGCTATCAGGCTGTTGATTTGCTCATAGCTGGGGCGAATAAAATATAGGGTAACCGACAGGTATGAGACTACCTGGTTGATCAGCAACAGTACGCCAATCAACATCACCGTTTGCCCGAAGGCACTTTTAGGAAGTAGTCTCACTGGGTAGGTAACTTATACCGCTTCGCCATCAGGCACGAACACATAGCCCAGACCCCAAACGGTCTGAATATACCGTGGGCTGGCAGGGTCTTTCTCTAACATGCGGCGCAGGCGCGAAACCTGCACGTCGATGCTGCGCTCCAGCGCACTGTAATCACGGCCACGCGCCAGATTCATGAGTTTGTCGCGCGACAAGGGTTCGCGTGGGTGAGTAACCAGCGATTTCAGTACGGCAAACTCGCCACTGGTCAGCGACAGCGGTTTACCATCGGCGGTCATTTCACGGGTGGCAAGATTCAGGCGGTATTCGCCAAACTCAACGATCTGTTCTTCCAGCGAAGGCGCGCCGGGTGCCTCAATGGTTTGGCGACGCAGCACTGCACGTGCTCTGGCTAACAATTCACGGGGGTTAAAAGGTTTTGGCAGGTAGTCATCGGCGCCCATTTCAAGACCAATGATTCGGTCTACCTCGTCGCCCTTGGCGGTCAGCATAATAATGGGCATTTTACTTTCGGCCTGTCGCAGGCGTCGGCATATGGATAAGCCGTCCTCGCCCGGTAACATGAGATCCAGAACCATCAGGTGAAAGTTCTCGCGCTCTAATAGACGGTCCATCTGTTCAGAGTTGGCGGCACTGCGAACCTGAAATCCCTGTTCTACCAAATAGCGTTCCAACAGACTGCGCAAGCGCATGTCGTCGTCGACAACCAATATTTTTGATGTTTCCTGACCCATTGCCGGCCCCAATTACTAATGTACTCGTTGCAACTATAACCCTAAGTGCAGCAAGACAAAAGTGCCCAGATGTTTCAGCGAAATGTGGATTGTTACAAAGCGTGTCAGGCAACCGGCATAATATAAGTGGCCACCCCGTACACCAGGGCGTAACCCAGAGAGTAAGCAACCAGTAGCAGTACAAAGTACTTGCCATAACGCGCGAAGCTCAAGCCCTGTACTTTGCTCATGGCAACAATACCTGCTGCAGAGCCGATGATCAGCAGGGAGCCGCCCACACCTACAGCATAGGTCAGCAGCATCCATTCGCTCACGGTCATGGTGATATTGGCTTTAAGCAATGCGGCGGTCAGCGGCACGTTGTCGATTAACGCTGACAATGCGCCCATGATGTAGTTGGCCACCGTAGGCGGAAACATCTCGTAAAGATAAAGCAAGGAATGTAATGCTTCGATGTGCTCCAGCATGCCTACCAGTAATAACACCCCCAGGAAGAACAGCAGGGTGTCGAACTCGATGTAGCGAATATAGTCCAGGATCGGGTCCTGGTCGTCGTCATCGCCCAGTGAATTCGCCACCAGAAACATAATGGCCATGCCAGCCAGAAAACTCAGCATAGGGGGAATAGAAAACAAGACGTTCAGGATTAGGGTGAACAGGATTGTGGCCAGGAAAATACCGGCAATCACATAGTCGATACGGCTGGTGTCGTGCTGCGTTTTACGAATTTTAACCACACCGCTCATGCCGGTACTCAACAAGGTGGCCAGCAGCATGACTGCCAAAAACGACGGGACGAGTAACCAGAACAGTTGAGTAATAGTGACCTTGTGCTGCATAAATATCATCAGCGTGGTGACATCGCCGGTGATCAGCGAAACCCCGCCGGAGTTTACCGAAAATACAACCAGCACGGCAAAACGCAGGGTTTGATTGAGCGGTAAGCCCAGAGACAGCACCATGGCTATCGATACCAGGGTAGCAGTAATGTTGTCGGCCAGAGACGAGAAGCAAAAGCTGAACAGCGCAGTGATAAACATCAGTTTTTTAAGTGATATTTGCGATGGCATCACCAAATTGAGCATGTTGGCAATCAAGCCTTTTCGGTTGAGGTAGGCCACAAACGTCATGGCCGCTACCAGGAACAGCCAGAGCGTTGAGATTTCCGTAATGTTATGCAGCAGCCCTTCGTTAATGTGTTCAGTTTGCTCGGGGCCAGAGGACGACATAAACAGCAGCATCCAGGCAAGGGTGCCAAAAAACAGCGTAATTTTGGCTTTGTTGACGTGTAAAACTTCTTCGAACATAACGCCTAGCAGAGCCAGGGCGGCGAGGAGAATAAGGACAGTATCGAGCATAACGATTTCACCACAATAACAGTGGCGATATTGTAGGGTTGTGGTGTGTTGAGTAAAGTGAAAACACGCCCAACCGGACGTGTTTTGAGGTATATCAGCTATTCATTTAACGAATGCATGACCTTGGTCTTAATACTAAAGAAAGTCAATGTAATCAGCGTGTTAAATATATGTTTGAATTGTTACTGAACCCAGTCCATTTGATAGCCACGCTTCTGCTTACGCTTCATGAGATCTTCGATTAACGGGGTTAATATTAACTCCATAGCCAGACCCATTTTGCCACCCGGCACAACCAGCGTATTAATCCGCGACATGAACGAGCCGTCGATCATTTGCAGTAAATACGGGAAGTTGACGTTTTTCATTTCGCGGCGAAAACGAACTACCACAAAGCTTTCGTCTTGCGTTGGGATTTCCCGCGCGCTGAATGGGTTCGATGTGTCAACGGTAGGTACGCGCTGGAAATTCACGTGAGTACGAGAAAACTGCGGTGTGATGTAATGGAAGTAGTCGTCCAGACCTCGCACAATGCTGCTCATTACGGCTTCGCGTGAATGCCCGCGGTCGGTGGTGTCCCGTACAATCTTCTGAATCCACTCCAGGTTTACGATGGGTACCATGCCAACCAGCAGGTCCACGTGTTTGGCTACATCAATATCTTCGGTTTTTACGCCGCCGTGCAGCCCTTCGTAGAACAATAAGTCGGTGTTGGCAGGTAATTCCTGCCAGGGCGTAAACGTGCCTGGCATTTGGTTAAACGGTACCGCATCGTCGAAGGTGTGCAGGTATTGTCGAAACTTGCCGCTACCGTCGTCACCGTATTGCTGGAACAGGGTTTCCAGTAATGCAAAGTCGTTTGCTTTCGGGCCAAAGTAGCTAATGTGCCGGCCCTGCTCCTGAGCTTTGCGAATTTCGACTTCCATTTCAGGGCGGGTAAAGCGGTGAAAGCTGTCTCCACCTACGTAGGCGGCATCAATATTTAAATTGCGAAAAATGTGACGAATGGCATTGGTGGTGGTAGTGGTACCCGCACCGGAAGAACCTGTTATCGCTATAATGGGATGTTTAACCGACATGACAATTCTTTGTTAATTGGACGCACTGCGACCTTGATGAAAAATAAGGGAGCGCTGTCTCAATGCGAGAAAACCAGACCCTAGTTATATGCTGTGCGAGCAGAATAATCAAGCGTCATCCTCTTTTGGTGTCAGGTGTGAAACAAGGGACTTGCCACAGTGGGGGCAGAAGTTTACGCCCTGCGCTCCCCCGGTTTGGCGGGTGTTTTCCACCGCCAGATCAATGAGCAGATTGGCCTGTTCATCGTCTAAATCCAGTGCTTCGCGCAGCTGATTTAAACGGCCCAACTCGTGCGGCGTCAGGCTGCCATCTTCCATGACTTCCAATACGTGTTTGCGGAAAGTATCTCTGCGCACCCGGCTAAGTTCTGACAACCTGGCGGCTAAAATACCGGCCGGAAGTGCAAAAATACCGACACCTAAAATAGTAATAATGCCAGAAAATAGCTTGCCCAGCGGCGTGATGGGCGTCACGTCACCGTAACCTACCGTGGTCAGCGTGTTGATGGCCCACCACAATGCCGCGGGGATGCTACCAAAAGCATTGGGTTGTGCGTGCTGTTCAATGTAATACATACCGGTAGCAGACAGGACCATCACAATAATCAGTACCGACACTGCGGCAAACAGCACCCGGGCTTCTTTGCGAATGACGGTAAGCAACAGGTTTACTGAACGGGAATAACGGCCCAGTTTAATTAAACGAGTTAAACGCAGCAGTCGTAAAATCCGCAAATCAAAGACAAAGAACATACTCAGGTAGAATGGCAAAATGGCAAGTAAATCGATTAGCGCCATCGGGGTAAACAGGTAGCGCAGCCGTTGTTGCCACTGCGCGGTGTAGGGAGCCTGGCGATATATTTTGGTATGTGGCGCATGCACACAGCTCCACACGCGGCATACATATTCCAGTGTAAAAACCCCAACCGAGAACACTTCAAACCAATACAAGGGCTCGGCCCATTGCAGATGAAAGCTGTGCACCGTAGACATCATCACTGCAAATGCATTCAGCAGAATTAGCGCTATTAACAGCAGGTCGAACACACGACTGGGCGTATCGCCCTTTTGGGCGGGCTCCAGTATGTGGTATAGGCGTGCTGTCGGTGAGTATTGAGTCATAGTACTTCCTGTTGGAATGACTACCTTAGCGCCCGAAGTAGCGTGAAGGCAAGACATCAACATGCAAACCTTGATTTGCATTAAGGTTTGAAATAGTCAGAAACGATCTTTACAGGAGTTGACGAGTTGCCGAGGGCAGCGATATACAAAATTAAATGCGCTTTTTTGTAATCTTTTTTCCAATACCAGGACTGTATACCTGAATGTATCGCTTAAAGGACAGGTAAATGGGCGCGCTATCGCAATTTTTTGCAACCACCGACCCCATGTTGCTAATGGTAGTGGGAGCATTGGTTTTATTGACGTGGTTTCTTCCCGCGTTAGTGGCATTGGTGTTTAATCGAAAACAATTTAAATTAATTCTCCTTGCCTGTGTACCAGCGGGCTTTTCCCTTATCGCGTGGTCTGGCGTAATGGTATGGGCGTTAACCGGGAATATGCTTAACCGGTTCCGTAAGAAGGCTGTTGAACCGGTTTAGGCTATTGTTGGCAGGTATGCATTGGTTTGCTTACCTGCCTTATTGGTTGTTAGAAACGGTAGCTGGTTGTCAGCGTTACTGTTGCCAGGCCGTCGTCATCCCCGCCTATGCGAGCACCGGCGCCAACCTGCAATGAAAAGTTGCGTGTAAACCAGTAATCCAATGTGAGCTCTGCGACATCACCTTCTTCATAACGGTAATCCGATTCGTCTTCTTTCATCAGGTAGGTAAGGTTCAGACTTACATCCTGATTAAAGAAGTACCTCGCATCCACTGTGGTGCGAAGTGAGCCGGAAAAGATCACTTCAGCGCCAATATCCCAGCCGCTGCCATCGGTAATATTGGTGTAGCGGGTGAACGCTTTCAGGTTATTGCGATTTATCGAGTATGTACCATCGTATAAATAGACCTCACCATTGAAATAGATGTCGTTGTACTCTCTGTATTGATAATAATTGCCCACCCCTACCTGCCATTCTGTAGAGATGAAATAGCCCACATCGATGTCGGCGGTTGCATAGGTTGTGGTGATTGTTCTGTCGTAGTCAACGTAACGTAAATCCGCGTTAACCACCCATTTGTCATCAATAAACCACTCGCCGCCAGCCTGGTAAAAGTCATAAATATCGGTGGTGAAGTAGCGTCCGTAGGCGCTGTTGATTTTGTTCAGGTAGGGCGAAATCAGATGTGGTTGATTGTCTGTGGGAACATCACTGAAGTAGCGTTTGTATTGCAAGCCGAAAAAGGGCGAGGTGTAATCCTGTAAATCGCCAATGCCGAAAGTCACTTCGTTTTGTGCCGCGACACTGGAAAAAGACAAGAGTAGGGGGCTACTGAAAAGGAGCGTTTTTAATCGCATAACCATTCCTTGATTAAAGACTAACTGATACAGGAAAGCTGATACTTCAGTTACGACTGCAGCGATCCTTGCTTTATATAATTACTGTAGTAAGTCTGTGCAACTTAACTAAAAGTTCCAAATAAGAAAAAACGAGTCACTGCGGTGGTGAAAAGCGTCAGTCAAATGGGGTAATTTGAGAAGTGGTAGAAACAGCCAACCCTGCAAATTAACAGGGTTGGCGTTTAGAAACGATTAGCTGTTTTCGCGGGCAATAGCGCGGTAAGCAATGTCGTTGCGGTAGTATACGTCTTCCCAGTCAATCGCCTTGGTTAACACATAGGCTTGTTGTTGGGCTTCAGTTACGCTGTTCCCTAGTGCCGTAGCGCACAAAACACGCCCGCCGCTGGTGACAACGTCATCACCGTTTAATGCAGTACCTGCGTGGAATACTTTACCGTCAAGTTTGGCGGCGTCATCCAGACCGTTGATAACTTTCCCTTTTGCATAATCACCCGGGTAACCACCTGCGGCCAACACCACGCCAACAGATGCACGTGGGTCAAAGTCGATGTGGGTACCGGCCAATTCGCCTTTACAGGCTTTCAGGCACAGTGCCACCAGATCAGATTGTAAACGCAACATGATCGGCTGAGTTTCCGGATCGCCAAAGCGGCAGTTGTACTCAATTACCTTAGGCGTGCCGTCTTCCATGATCATCAGACCTGCATACAAGAAGCCTACATAGGGGTAGCCTTCTGCAGCCATACCGGCAACAGTAGGGTTGATCACTTCATCCATAATGCGCTGGTGGATGTCAGGCGTCACTACCGGGGCAGGTGAATAGGCGCCCATGCCGCCGGTGTTGGGGCCTGAGTCGCCGTCGCCGGCACGTTTGTGGTCCTGACTGGTTGCGAAGGCCGCTACGTCTTTACCGTCTACCATGACGATGAAAGAAGCTTCTTCGCCGTCCAGGAACTCTTCAATAACAACACGGCTGCCTGCGTCGCCAAAGGCGTTGCCAGCCAGCATATCGCGAATAGCGTCTTCCGCTTCCTGCAAGGTCATCGCCACGATGACGCCTTTACCAGCCGCCAGGCCGTCGGCTTTAACCACGATCGGCGCACCTTTTTCACGAACGTAGGCCAAAGCCGGCTCGATCTCGGTGAAGTTTTGGTACTCAGCAGTCGGAATGTTGTGACGGGCGAGGAAGTCTTTGGTAAACGCTTTTGAGCCTTCCAGCTGCGCAGCGCCTTTGCTAGGGCCAAAGATAGTCAGGCCTTCAGCCTGGAACGCATCAACCACACCAATAACCAGCGGCGCTTCGGGGCCTACAATGGTTAAATCAATCTGGTTGTCTTTGGCAAACGCGACCAAAGCGCTTACGTCAGTGGCAGAGATATCCACGTTAGTCAGCTTGTCTTCAATGGCTGTGCCTGCGTTACCCGGTGCCACAAAGACATCGGTTACACCAGCAGATTGAGACGCTTTCCAGGCTAACGCATGTTCGCGGCCACCGCCGCCAATCACAAGTACCTTCATTGAGTAGATTCCGTTAGTTAATCAGGTTTAACAAATTTCAGGGTCATGCGGTCACTTTCACCAATGGCCAGATAATGGGCCTGGTTATCTTCCCCTAAACGCAGTGATGGAGGTAATGTCCATACACCGCGAGGGTGTGCCGCAGTATCAAGTGGGTTCGCATTTACTTCGCTGCTGGCGACCAGTTTGAAACCAGCTTTTTCAGCCATTTTAATTACGTACGATTGCTTCATGTAGCCTGAGGACTCCATGGTGTCATCGCTGGCGGTTTCCGGTAAACGGTGATCCACCACGCCCAGCATGCCGCCGGGTTTCAGTGCGTTGTAAAATGCGGTCATGGCATTCAGCACGCCGTCATCTTTGGCGGCCATATACCAGTTGTGTACGTTTCTGAACGTCAGCACGCGATCGGCTGAGCCTGCTTCAGCCACCGTTAAGGCTTTAACCGGGTGAAAAGCAGTCAGTTCAATGTTGCTGTAGGGGGCGTGGTTCGCCATTTTGTCTTTGAACGCGGCCAGCGAACGCTGGTAGTAACCCGGGCTGTCGTCGTCTACAAAGAAGTGCGCAGCTACCAGTTTGCCGTTGTCTTTTAACAATGGTGCCAGGATGTCGGTATACCAACCGCCGCCCGGGCTGATTTCTACTACAGTCATCGTAGGTTGAACGTCAAAGAATCGCAGAGTCTGCTGAGGGTGACGATACTCGTCACGCAGTTTTGCTTTGGCTGAACGGTGCTCGCTGGCCGCCGCATCGGCAACTGCATCAGCCTGAACGGTAAGCACAGGTGACGATAACAAACTCGCTAGTAACAACAACGCTGATTTACGCATGGGATTTCCTTTCTGTCGTGATTATGCCGTTAGCCTAACACAGAATATTAACATTCGTGATGTCAGGCTAACGCAAATCATCGCTTAGTGGCGGAAATGACGCATGCCAGTAAATACCATCGCAATGCCGTGCTCGTCAGCTGCGGCAATCACTTCGTCGTCGCGCATTGAGCCGCCTGGCTGGATAACGGCTTTAATACCCGCTTCAGCAGCGGCATCAATACCGTCACGGAATGGGAAGAAAGCGTCAGAGGCCATAACAGAACCGGCCACTTCCAGGCCTTCATCGGCGGCTTTAATACCGGCAATCTTCGCTGAGTAAACGCGGCTCATCTGGCCTGCGCCCACGCCGATCGTCATGCTGTCTTTGCAGTAAACGATAGCGTTAGATTTCACGTATTTCGCTACTTTCCAGCAGAACATCAGGTCGCGCAACTGAGCTTCGGTAGGCTGAACTTTCGTCACCACCTGCAGGTCTTCCATGTCGACCATGCCGAAGTCGCGCTCTTGCACCAGCAAGCCGCCGTTAACGCGTTTGAAGTCGTAGCCGTCAGTCAGCTGACCTTGCCAGTCGCCGCAAGCAAGCAGACGTACGTTTTTCTTAGTTGCAACAATCTCAGCCGCCTGATCAGACACGCTTGGGGCTATGATCACTTCAACAAACTGACGGTCAATGATGGCTTGGGCAGTCGTGGCATCCAGCTCGCGGTTAAACGCGATAATGCCGCCGAACGCTGACGTTGGGTCAGTTTTGAAAGCGCGGTCGTATGCTTCCAGGATGTTTTCACCCAGCGCTACACCACATGGGTTGGCGTGCTTAACAATAACACAAGCCGGTTCCACGAACTCTTTTACGCACTCGAGAGCGGCGTCAGTATCAGCAATATTGTTGAACGACAGTTCTTTACCGTTTAACTGCGTGGCCGTAGCAACAGACGCTTCCTGTACGTTGTTTTCAACATAAAACGCCGCAGACTGGTGGCTGTTTTCGCCGTAACGCAGGTCTTGTTTCTTGGTCATTTGTACGTTGTAAGTGCGCGGGAACTCACTGTGATCGTGGCCGCAGTCTTCTGCACAATCGGTTGATTCAAGACGTGCACCGAAGTAGTTGGCAATCATGCCGTCGTACTCAGCAGTGTGCTCAAAGGCTTTAATCGCCAGGTCGAAACGGGTGTTGTAGGTCAGAGATCCCGCATTGCTTTCCATTTCTGACAATACGCGGGTGTAATCGCCTGCGTTCACAACAATGGTCACGTCTTTGTGGTTTTTCGCTGCTGCACGCACCATCGTCGGACCGCCGATATCGATATTCTCGATGGCGTCTTCCAGCGTACAGTCTTCTTTAGCAACTGTAGCCGCAAACGGATACAGGTTAACGGCGACCAGGTCGATTGGGCCGATGTTGTTTTCGGCCATAACCGCTTCGTCGGTGCCGCGGCGTGCCAGAATACCACCGTGGATTTTCGGGTGAAGGGTTTTCACGCGTCCGTCCATGATTTCCGGGTGACCGGTGTAGTTTGATACTTCAATAACAGGCAGGCCCTGTTCGGCCAGCAGTTTGGCGGTGCCGCCAGTAGACAACAGTTCTACGCCTGCATCGTGAAGAGCTTTGGCGAACTCAACAATGCCGGTCTTGTCTGACACACTTAACAGTGCGCGTTTAATCGGTTTTGGTGTATCCATAGTGGTATCTTGCTTCGACGGAGGTTAATCAAAAGGGTTGTTCTGTTGCCTGACATCTATCCTTGTAGATAACGCAGTAAGTGTAATAAACCGCCAGGACTTTGGCTCACTGCGTGAAAACAAAAAGAGCACCAGAAGGTGCTCTTTGTTGGGCTAAGCCCAGTGCAGTCTTAGTTCATACCATACTGCTTTAATTTCTTGCGCAGCGTGCCGCGGTTGATGCCCATCATGATGGCAGCGCGAGTCTGGTTACCGCGGGTGAAAGTCATAACTTCTTCCAATAAAGGGGCTTCGACTTCCGCTAACACCAATTCATACAGATTGTCGATGTTAGTGTTGTCCAGTTGCTTCAGGTATTTGTTTACCGCTTGCTTAACTGAATCGCGCAGAGGCTTTTGTGCCTGAGTTTGCGACGGTGTTGTTACTGTAGTAGTAAAAGGAGAAGTTACATTTTGATCGAACATAATACTTTCTTGCTCTTTTGTTAATCAGTCTTAAGCTGCCGGGGAGATCTGTCGGCTCTCACCAGATTGCAGCGCGCTAAAATAGTCGTCAATGGCACTAAGCTGTTCACAGGTTAGCTCCAGTGCATTAAACGTTTTGCGGAATTGACGTTCCTTATCGTGTTCCGATAAATACCACCCCACGTGTTTGCGGGCGATACGGACACCTTGTTCATCACCATAAAAATCATGAACAGCTGCCACGTGTTCCTTTAATACCGCATGTTGCTCCTGCAACGACGGCGGTGCCAGGAGGTCACCGGTTTTCAGGAAGTGGTCAACTTCTCTGAAAATCCAAGGGTTACCTTGTGCACCACGGCCAATCATCAACGCATCGGCCCCGGTATAATTCAGTACGTCCCTGGCTTTTTGTGGTGAAGTAATGTCGCCATTGGCCACAACCGGAATAGACACGGCCTGCTTAATTGCGCGGATCGTGTTGTATTCGGCTTCACCTTTATACATACAAGCTCTGGTGCGTCCATGTACGGCCAGAGACTGTATGCCGTTTTCTTGTGCAATGCGGGCGATGTCGACCCCATTGCGATTATCTGTGTTCCAACCGGTTCTTATTTTTAATGTGACCGGTACATCCACGGCGTCTACCACGGCTTTAACAATCGACTCCACTAAATCAGGGTACTGTAACAGTGCTGATCCAGCGTGTTTCTTATTGACCTTTTTGGCCGGGCATCCCATGTTGATATCGATGATTTGTGCACCGTTATCGACATTGAGTCGGGCTGCGTCAGCCATTAATGCAGGATCTGCCCCTGCAATTTGTACTGAACGTACCCCGGTCTCACCGCTGTGATCCATGCGTAACATGGATTTGGCGGTATGCCATACCCGTGGATTACTGCTGAGCATTTCTGACACAGCAAGTCCCGCACCCAGCCGTCGACACAGTTGCCTGAACGGCCTGTCCGTGACACCAGCCATAGGCGCAAGCATTAAGTTGTTGTCTAGCGTGTACTGACCAATTCGCATAAATAACACTCAAACTCTGCGCAGAAAATAACCACCTGTCCGAAACGGGGCGCTAAGTGTACGCGTTTTCTTTGGGCTTGAAAAGGCTAAAAATCACACAAAATTTGTGTTCTTAGTCTTGACAAAAAGATTTCAATTTTGTGTCAACGGGGTTACGGCGCGATTACACCGAACTGCTTGCATTAATTTTACAGAATCTTAAAGATTATGACTGTCGTTGCCCTGAAACCCGCGCCCATTCTTGATCTGTTACACTTTCGTCTAAATTGAAGTCGCGGCCGTAGGCGGCCTCGATGCGTGGAATTTGTTCAGCCAATATACCAGAAAGCACTAATAAACCACCGGGCTTACAGTAGCCGGTAATCACATTCTGTAGTTCAATAAGTGGTCCGGAGAGGATATTGGCCATCACGATATCGGCTTGCAGTGTGGGTTGGTTTTCCGGTAAGTACACTGATAATCGGTCGTCTACCTGGTTGCGTTGGGCATTATCCATAGACGCTTGCAAAGCCTGAGGGTCAATGTCGATACCAATGACCTTTTTTGCGCCCAGCTTTAATGCTGCAATGGCCAGAATGCCGGAGCCACAGCCAAAATCGACCACGGTTTTGCCTTCCACATCGATACCATCGAGCCAACGTAAACACATGGCGGTGGTAGGGTGCGTGCCGGTACCAAACGCCAGACCCGGATCAAGCAATACGTTTACCGCGTTTGGATCGGGGATATCCCGCCAGCTTGGACAGATCCACAACCGGTTGCCAAACTGCATAGGGTGGAAATTATCCATCCATTCGCGTTCCCAATCTTTATCTTCCAGTGGCTCAAGACGATATTTAAAGCCTTCGCCCAGGATCCTGGCTTTTTCAAGACGTTTAATAATAGCGGGCATATCGTCACTGGCATCGTATAAACCGACAACCTGGGTATCCGGCCACAACATAACTTCCCCCGGCTTGGGTTCGTACATGGGCGTATCTTTGGCGTCAACAAAGGTTACGGCCTGAGCGCCATTGGCATCGAGCATGTTGCCAACCTGTTCAGCCAGTTCTGCAGAAGTATCAATTCGAAGTTGTAGCCAGGGCATATTGTTTCTCATTTGGGCCGGATAGTGAGGAAATAGTAATCCACTCCATAGAAAACTATCTATAAAACAGGTCGCCACCCGGCGACAGGCGTTAGTCTACCAATAAACCCTCATCATCCCAATAAGGATTGCGCGTTTGAGGGGATGGTATAAGATAAATTTCCGTACAAGAAAAGAGAAAGACAATGAGAATAAGCGGGCTAATTTTAGTGGTGAGTATGCTTTCAGCATGCGCCACATCGACAGAAAAAAAAGAAGAGCCGCAGTGGCTGTCTGTTACGGCAACTGAACAACTGCAGCTCATGGAAGAGGGAGCTCTGACGTCCGAAGCGTTAGTTGCCGGGTACCTCGACCGTATTGCGTCAATTGATAAAAGCGGACCAGGGATTAACAGTGTTTTGTCTGTAAACCCCAATGCGCTTGAGGAAGCCAGAGCGCTTGATGCGAAACGGGCACGCGGTGAAATCCTCGGCCCTCTGCACGGTCTTGCGGTACTGCTTAAAGACAATATTGAGTCAAAGGAGTTACCCACGACGGCCGGGTCGGTCGCATTACTGAAAAATGAGACGTTCCGGGATTCTCCGCTAGCCGAGAATCTGCGCAATGCTGGTGCTGTTATTTTGGGTAAAACCAATTTGTCGGAATGGGCAAACTTTCGTTCTGAACAATCTACCAGTGGCTGGAGTGCGGTGGGTGGACTGACTAGAAATCCACATATTTTGAGTCGTACAGCCTGTGGCTCGTCCTCGGGATCTGGTGCGGCTATTGCTGCAGGGCTGGCTTCGTTGGCGGTGGGCACTGAAACCAACGGTTCTATTATTTGCCCGTCTTCCATGAACGGTATTGTTGGCTTTAAGCCAACGGTTGGGCTGGTGTCCCGTCGCCATATTGTGCCAATTTCGCATACGCAGGATACGGCTGGCCCTATGGTAAGAAGTGTTGAGGATGCGGCACTGATGGTATCTGTGATGGCCAGTGAAGATAAAGGTGATGACGCAACTGTGTTTGCAGATCGCCCCAGCTCCGCCTCGCTTGCAGAGACTGAAGTTAGCTTGTCTGGTCTTCGGGTGGGTGTGGTCAGATGGCGTCAAGGCGACGACCAACAAGTGATTGCAGTGTTTGATGATACCCTCGACAAGTTGGCGTCCGCGGGTGCTGAATTAGTCGAAATTAACGAGCATTCACAGCCTGACGGGTTTTGGTCTCAGGCGTATTTAGTGTTACTTGCTGAGTTTAAAACGTCGTTGAATCACTATCTGTTGTCTAGTCCGGCGAATCTGCCTGTATCAAACTTAACGGAGTTAATTGGGTTTAACCGTTCATCCAAGCGGGAAATGGCACTGTTTGATCAGTCTATTTTCATAGCGGCGGAAGAAACCGGCGGCATTGAAGACGAGCGCTATGCTATGGCGTTAAACACGGTCAGAACCGCAACGCGAGACGAGGGCATAGATAAACTCCTGTCTCAGTACAATGTGGATGTGCTGATTGCACCGTCAAATAATCCTGCCTTTATTATCGACCCTGTTTATGGCGACAATGCGCCTAACGGCTTTGCGGGCATCGGCTTTATGGCGGCGATTGCGGGATACCCCCACTTAACTATCCCTATGGGGGCAGTAAGGGATTTGCCGGTGGGCATCAGCATTATTGGAGGTCAGTGGGACGACGCCACTGTGCTGGGCGTCGGTAAAGCCATTGAAACTGCTGCTCCTTTCCGTTTAACGCCGGGTTTTTACCCCACTCGCTTTGACGCACCCTCGCTTAGTGGTGTGACATCACCACAGTAACAATTAAACATAAAAAAAGCGGCTGGATAGCCGCTTTTTCGTTGTTCATCGCCTTTAGCCAGGCTTTTTCACCCACGCACTACACCAGCCATTGGTGTTAACTTGTTTGCCTGGGAAAATTGCACAAGGGCGCCACTCGGCGGCTGCATCACCTTGCACGTACATACAATTACCACACTGTGAACCTTCTACAGTAGATTGACTGACATATTTTAACGCTTTCGCGGTTGCGTCATCTTCACTTAAGTGTTCCTGAGCATTGGCGCGCAGTGCAACGCCACCTAATGTCATTCCAATGAGAGTCGTGCCTGACAGCTTAAGAAAGTCGCGACGGTTGACAGATTTCATAAAAACTTACTCCAGCTTGTAAACGAGAATGATTCTTTTTTATTCAGTGCCTAAAACGACAAAACCTGCCAGCGGCAGGTTTTAGGGTACAAAAGCACGGGTCAGTTCATTGTTATTATTTTAACTATTATTACTTATACGCGTCTTTTTTGGATCTACCAAGAGCAAAACTGACAACTATTGATCTGTATTAAACAATTTCAGCGCAGTTGGCGCTTTATCAGGTTTTGCATACGCCATTTTTGCTAAGCCAGAGGCCTGGTGATACGTATCTAAGCCGCTGACGCAGGCCAACGATAGCTGACTGATGTCTATTGTCCCGTCTTCCTCAACGGCTTGTTCGCACAGTAAGACGCGCTCTATCCGACCGATTACCAGTTCTGTCTGGTTGGCCTCAATTTTTTGGATAGTTTCTAATCGCAACCCAATCGCCATGGGACTCTCTGCCACAAAAGGTGCAGCAAAATCATCTTGCCAATGCGGGGTGAAGCCGCAGTGATCAAATTCGCTTTGTTCGGGCGTATACCTTGCTGAAGTCTGATGCGCTTGTGCGTATAGGTTTACTGGTACTGCATTTATTGTGAAATAACCCTGTTCCTTGATATTGCCCAGGGTGTCGCGAGTGACTGTGTGGGGTCGCATCAGCATACCCATGAGTGGCGGGTTGGCACCGACGTGAAAAACTGAGGTCACGATGGCCAGGTTGGTGTGACGACTGCCATTACAGGTACCAACAAGATTAGCACTTTTGTAGCCCGACAGACTGTTAATGAAGTTTGCACGATAACGCTGCGGCATATCGTTAATGGTTTCGCTGGTATAAATCTGGTTCAAAATTGCGCCTTATGGTTTATTCATTCTCAACGTCGGCTTGCACAGAAAGCTCACCGTCAACTTTGGAGACCGTGACGACAATAGGCTGACAACAAATCTGGCAGTCTACAATTTGGGTCTGATCGATGTCGTACATTTCGTCAACTTCCAAATCGTTAATCGTCATGCAATATGGGCATTCAAAGGTGGTGGCGTTGGTTAAACTCATGCTGACCCCCGTAACGTGTTTATTCGTACTGTAATTACGTCTCAGCAAAAAGGTTGGATTGCAAAAAAGTGAAGAAACAAAAAGCCGATACCTGTGCCTGTTGTGGAAGAACCACATATCTTACGTTCCATCACCTTATTCCGCGTAAAATGCACAGGCGGCCTCACTTTAAAAAGCACTTCAGCAAAGCGGAGTTAGCGGCAGGTGTGATGGTTTGCCGGCAGTGCCACAATGGCATTCACAAGTTCTACAATGAAATGGTATTGGCAAAGCAATTAAATACCCTTCCACTGTTGCTTAGCGACCCAACTTTGTCTGCGCATTTTGCCTGGGTAAGCCGCCAAAAAGTCAGGGTTTGTCGCTAACCATAAACTGCTGTATATTTATACATGTTAGTAGCTAGCGGACACAACAATGCGTAAAACACTGCCAGATCGGTACTATCTGGATCATTTTCACGAATTTCTGAGCTTTTTTGACGGTGCGAATCGGGTGTTATTAACCGATGAGGCCCTCGATTTTATTGATCGCTTTAAGGCCTTGGATGATAACGCGCAGTGCATTGTTGCAAGAGCGGCCAGTCGAAAATATGCCGTTGTGGTGGTGAAAACCTTTCAGTATCAGGAAATCCAGGCGCCTATCGATACGTTGTTTTTACTGCAACAACAAAACTGGTTTAGCGGTGTTTTAAACGGCAGTGCTTACGCTATTTCGCAGGTACTCACGAAGCCTCATTTGCATCAGTTATTGTTAGAAAATGGCATAAAGATGCCCGCCTCTGCGTCGAAAAATGTGCTGGTGGACACCTTTACTGAGGCGTATTCAAAGGGCGCCATCACCGAATCCGGCGAGCTGGATTCGCAATACCTGTTTTGCGAGTTTGATCCTGTTCTGCGGTTCCTGTTGTTTTTGTATTTTGGCCATACCCGAGGGCGACTGAATCAATTCTCCATGCGTGACCTGGGCGTAATGCGAACCCGGCAGGATGCCATCACTGACAGCGTGCGTTTTGAGCATCGCGAAGCTGCTGTGAACGCGTATCACTACGCCAATGCCTTACAGCAGTTCAAGTCGCTGAACACCGAACAAAAGCGCAACTTTGAACCGGTTGTCGATAAGCCGGTCTACTGCGCTATTGGTCATGATTACCGTGACAGGTTGTTATTTGCAATGGGCCAGTTCTGGCTTTCCGAAGATAACCACAAAGCACTTGAGTATCTGAAGCTGGCAGGCAGCGACAATGCCAGGGAAAAGTGGATACGAGAAACCTATAAAGCTGGCAATAAAGACGCCGCAAAGGAGGCCCTTGAAGCGATTATCGATGATCCGTCGTCCGACACATTGCTGGCTTTTGCTGAAGATTTTTACCAGCGCAAGTTTGGCAGTAAACGCACGTCGGTACTCACCGATATGCTTCGCGAGGCAACCCGGGTAATTTCTCTGGATGAATCCTATATTCAGGATGTCGAGAACGGCGTAGTAGAAACACACCTCAGGGAGAATAAACAAGCGTTTCGTACCGAAAACACGCTATGGCGAACCTTGTTCGGATTATTCTTTTGGGACTGGTTACATGGAGAGTTTGGACTGGTCAGCGAATTTGACCGCCGTCCGCAGGTGTTAAGGCATAACGATTTTTACGCGCGTTGTGGTGAACACATCGAAGCGCATTTAGCTGAGTACTGTAATAGCCCTGACACGCTTTACCCGTATTTGCTGAAACAAGCCACCACACATTACGGCAAGGTAAACAGTGTGTTTATGTGGCGTCAGGGGTTGCTGGATACTATACATACCTTTTTGCAATACGTTGATATTCAGGGGCTGGCGAACTTCCTGCGCATGATGACCCAGGATTACGCCAATCTTCGTGATGGTTTTCCGGATATCATGGTGATTGAAAACGACACCCTTTGGTTTGAGGAAATAAAGGCGCCGGGAGATCAGCTCCGTCGCAATCAACTGGTGACGATACAGCGCTTAAAACAAACAGGCTTCAATGTAGGCATTACCCAGGTGAACTGGTATCAGGATCCTATGCAGCCCTATGTTGTGGTCGATATTGAAACCACTGGCGGTCAGGGACCACAGCACCGTATTACCGAAGTGGGCATGGTAAAGATGATCAACGGCGAAGAAGTCGCCCGTTGGCAGAGCTTGATCAATCCTATGCGTCATATTCCGTATCGCATTACTCAGTTAACAGGCATAAGTGATGATATGGTCGTCGACGCACCCCCGTTTGAAGCCGTTGCTGACGATATTGATGCGTTTACTCGCGGCTGTGTGTTTGTTGCCCACAATGTGAATTTTGACTATGGGTTTATTAAACAAGAGTTCGCGCGTTTAGCTCGACCTTTCCGCAGACCCAAACTGTGTACTTGTGCAAGAATGCGACAACACCAATCCGGTTTGGCGTCTTATTCGTTAAAAGCGTTAACTCGGCATTTCGGTATACGGCTGGATAATCACCACAGAGCATTAGACGATGCACTTGCCGCCGCAGAATTACTGAAAATCATTCAGGGAGAAGGCTAACAAAGCCGGTGAATGTTCGATAATACGAGTTATTCTGATTTGCAACATTGCGAATAATACATACAAACTAAAAAATTATTACAATAAGTAAATTATTTTTTGATCTATTTGTACTCCCTGACCATACTAAGTATGCACTGTTGAAAGTGTGTACGCGTTCTTGCTGTTTGGCCCACATCTTTGTGGGCCTTTTTTTGGGTGTTCCGCCCTAGACATTTCTCTTTAACTTTCTTCACTTGTCCCTCGTGAAATGCCAATACTAAATTTTGGTCAAATTAGCCATTTTTTGGTTTTGATCTGTTTTTGTTCAACGCTGTTTTCTTTGTATTTTTGTTTAAATGGTTGATAACTAACATTAATAAAAGTTGGCACTGTGGTTGCTCTGGCTAAAGGGACTCCCCCGTTAAATGGATATAAAGGAAAAAACGATGAAAGCTATTGCAAAAGTATTAATGATTGTTGGTGTTAGTGTTGCTGGTATGGGCTTCGCACAGGCTGAAACCAAATTGGTTGCTGCTGATGACGCGGTAACCAGTGAAATATGTGTTGTGGCAGCATCAGGAAAGAAATTGAAGTTACACAAAACCATTAAAGATTTTGGCCTGACGCGTAACTATGTAGCTCGTAACGTGGAATGTAACGGTATGCCGATTGTTGAGTTTGTAGAACAATACGGTGACAACGTCACTAGCATTAATCGCTACATCACGAGTGGTGAGTACACTGGTCAGTTGATTACGCAAGTCACTGCGAAGTAATTCTGAATGACTCTGCACAAGGTCCCGCATTTGAGCAGTATGTGGGACCATTGTCATAGATACGTCTCTATTTATTCGCCGTTGTGTCTTCGAAAACCTGTATGGCCACTTCAGGCTCTCTGATAAAAAAGACCCCTTTCTGCGGAATGCAGTCGAAAGCGGGTACATCGGAGTCACTGGACGCTTTTGTTAAGTAGACTGTCCAATACTCCACATGTGGCGCGTTGTTATCCTTAAAGAACCCTACCCCGATATATTATTATTCCCGATAAAAATCCAATTCACCAAGTAAGTGTTGGCGATGTGCCGTGGACTGTTTGAACGCTTTCCTTACAGAGCTGGGAGTTGAATAGCCTCCGGCAACGGCTTCAACCTAAATTGTGCCGTACCATACCGTAGTCCGCCATGATCCTAGCCTTGTCTTCAACTGCTTGTGCCAGTAGAGGATGACAATGAATTTGTGCACGCTGTTGGGCTTCATCTTCAATTATAAGCGATGCCAGCGCCCAGGCGGCTTCACTGAAACCACAAGTGTTGTTAGGCGTTTCATTGGCCTGAGCCTGCTGGTAAAAGCTCATTAGCAAACACAACAAAATTCCTTTACCTGCATCACTCAACACCATACGAAAACGTCCTTATTAAAACTTCCTTTTGAGCCCAACAAGCAAGCGTTTGGTGCTATCCACTACATCAATCCGAGAAAACCAGTCCAAATCGGCTAAACCGATATCGCCACTTATGGCCAGTGAACCACCGTGCCCGGTGCCTAAATAATCTTCAGTAAGTTCTGCCCGGAAACCAAACTCTTCACTAA
>NZ_CFIDRX010000074.1:0-20121 GCF_984433645.1 Marisediminitalea sp. | reverse complement strand
TACACTTTAGGTAGTTAACACACGGATGTTTGTGAATGCCAAGAAACAAAACCACCTTTATTGACCTACTGGTAGAGTTACCATGGTGGGTGTCGGTACTAGTATCAGCCACGGCCTATGTGATGATGGCGTATGTGTTGCCATCCATTCAAACCGATAACCAAATCACCGACGCGGTGTTTCAAGCCTTCGTCATTCCAGCACCATATATTGCTGGCCTGATATTACTTGCTGTCCCCTTTGCGTTTTTGAATACTCGTCGTAAGGCAATACAACTAGATACCCAGCGTAATATCCAAACCGTGCGTGATTTGCACTGGCGTAACTTTGAAGAGTTGGTGGCCGAAGCCTATCGCAGGCAGGGTTACCGGGTAACGGAAGGTGGTTATGGTGCCGACGGTGGTATTGATTTAGAACTTCGCAAGGATGACCTGGTTACCTTGGTACAATGCAAGCAGTGGAAAACGCAAAAGGTCGGCGTGAATGTGGTGCGAGAAATGTTTGGTGTGCTGACTGCACATCAGGCCAACCATTTTATTATCATCAGTTCTGGCACCTTTACTCAACAAGCTATCGACTTTGCTGCAGGCAAACCTATCGAGCTAATTGATGGTCCAAAACTATTAGCTTTGGTAAACGATGTGCAGGTTTCACCTCAGGTGACTATTGAAAAACGCAAGGTATGCCCAAAATGTTCTGGTGAGTTAGTAGAAAGAACGGCCAAACGCGGCCCTAATGCCGGTAATGCCTTTTACGGGTGTTCTAACTTCCCGAAATGCCGTTATACCGAATAAGTAAGGATAGAGATGAAAGACCTGGATGTTCACAAGAAAGTGGCCGTACTGATTGATGCGGATAATGCACAGTTAGCCAAGCTATCACCGATATTAGATGAGATATCAGCGCACGGACATGTGCTCATAAAGCGGGCTTACGGTGATTGGTCTGCCGACACCTTAAAGAACTGGAAGAAGCCGCTTAATGAGTTAGCTATCCAGCCTATTCAACAGTTTGCCTATACCACCGGTAAAAACTCCACCGATGCATCGATGATTATTGATGCTATGGATTTACTGTATTCCGACCGTATTGATGCCTTTGCATTGGTTTCCAGTGATAGTGACTTTACCAAGCTAGCCTCACGGTTACGTGAATCGGAAAAGTTTGTGTTTGGTGTGGGAGAAAAGAAAACACCGGTATCGTTTCGAAATGCCTGTGATGATTTCATCTTCACCGAAAACTTAGGCGCAGAGCCGGTATCTAATAGTGATACACCAAAGCCGGATAACGCGATATCCACCAATGGCGCAGAAGAACTTATCCCGGTTTTGTTGAAAGCATGGGAACTGTATCAGAACGATGATGGTTGGGTTAACGTTGGTCCGGCGGGAAGCTTCTTAAAGCGTACCAAACCTGATTTTGATCCTCGTACTTATGGTTCAGCGAAGGTAACCGGCGTAGTTGCTGGCCTGTCTGCCATATTCGAAATGACTAAGTTGAAAGGTAAAGGGGCGACAAACGGGATCTTCTATCGCCCCAAGATTGCGACGCCTTAATCAAGCTCCCAAGACTGTAGTTCGTCTACGGCTAGACCGCTGCTTTATTTTTGGTTTGGCTTGCCGCCGTTGATAAACACCATGCGCTTCCCGTGCTTCAATTTCAGTGCGGTATCGGCAATATAGAGGGCAAGAATATTTTTTAGTTTGCGCCTCTACATCTTCCCATTCGTAGTAAACCCCAGGTTTAGTCCCTTCAGAAACAACGTAGTATCGGCGTCTAGAATGCACTTCTGGCTGGATATTAGACAAGTCTCTGGCCATATTAATCTCCTGTAAATAATGGCGTTAATTCTTAATTACGCTTTACAGCTTTTGAATTGGCAGGTTCAGTCGCTGGAAATTTGAATGGTAAAAACGTTTGACGCTTGCCAGTAGTGCAGAAAGTTACGCTCCTATATCTGGTAAATATACAAAGCAACTTCAATCGGAAGCAGCCCTTGCAAGTTTTGAAATCCAGACATTCTTTGCATCCATTGCAATATTAGTTTAGTAACGACAAGGCAAGTTGTGGACTTTGATTGGCCTGCGATAGAACCGATGTACTGGCTTGCTGAATAATTTGATTGCGAGTCAGGTTAGCAGTTTCTACTGCAAAATCCGTGTCTTTAATTCTGCTTTTGGCCGCTGCTACGTTTTCTCTAATGCTGGATAAGTTTCTTAAAGTGGATTGAAAGCGGTTTTGTTTGGCTCCTAATTCGGCACGGATACTATCCACAGTGGATAATGCCTTATCCAGGCTGTCGATATCCAAAAACAGTGCATCGTAGGTGCCGGTAGGATTGAAATTATTGCCAAGATCCATCGGGTTTGAAGAAGCCTGTGCAACACGTAATGGTTCATTGGTATTCGATACAACCTGACTACCTACTGTAATTAACGAATCAAATCCGCGAAAGGATAGTTGCTCATTTATTGTATCGACGATCGTTTGTGCGTCAGAGGTTGAATTTCCACCCAGTGCAACGGTAATTTCGCTGTAGGTATTACCACCATCAACGGAAGTTGCGAATTTATACGTACCTGCAGGTGCCAACCCGGTACTAAGAATTAGCTGCCCACTTCCCAGATCTCGGTAGGCCCCACTTACATCGTCACCATCATAACCAATCCCGAGCCCTTGGGATGATAGCCTGGCTGAACTACCCGAAAGTGATACATCTATAGTTTGCCCGGAATTAGCACCAACAAGAAAAGTTGCACTAAACGTTCCATCGAGCAAATTTCGTCCTGCGAATTGTGTATCATTAGCAATGCGATTTAGTTCGGTAGATAGCTGACTAATTTCTTTCTGTATCGCGGTATTATCAGCGACGCTATTGATGCCATTTTGTGATTGAATTGCCAGTTGCCGCATTCTCTGAATGATTGTTGTGCTCTCAGCCAGAGCGCTATCTGCAGTTTGGACCAACGATATCCCATCGTTAGCATTTCTGACAGCTTGTTCCAACCCAAGGATTTGTGATGTCATGCGATCAGATATTTGCAGGCCCGCCGCATCGTCTGCAGCCGCGTTAATTCTGAAGCCGGAAGAAAGTCGCTCTAAAGAAACGGTTAATTGGGAACCAGACTTTAAAAGCTGCCGTTGAGCATACAGCGAACTGTTATTAGTATTGACATATAGGCCCATGCTTCTTTAAAAGAAACCTGGCATCAGGTTTCCCACTACTCCTTTAGAAACTTTCCAACATTACAGACGGAACAATAACAACTTTCATAAATTGAACGCGCAGGTCGTTATCGGCAACTATCTGTAAACGTTTAATAAATAGAAATAACTCTTACATTTCATCAAGCATTGCATTGTCTTTGCTATAAAGACTCACCTGGTCCAGCCCCATTATTTCAACAAGATTTTTAATTGTGCGAAGTATTTGCAATGCACTTTCGGGTTGTTCTTGCCCGTTACTTTCAGAACATGATTTCATGTATAAACTTTTCATAATCCGTCATCAGTGGCGCTATGCTGGCCGTGTCGCGCTTCCTCATGCCAGGCATCTGCAAAGGAACACTTTTCCATTGCGATCGATAAACCCACGTGAATTTTTTATGTCTGATTTGCTATCGAATCACCGGTTTCTCTCAAAGCGCATAAAACTAACAAGTTGCCTACAACTTGCTTTCTTTGTTCAGGAAAATACAGCTTCGATTTTTCTGCTCTCATTCCAGCAGATAAGCCGTTGTTTCTTGTTTGTCTTTACGCTAAATTTACTGCTCGGAAAAATCCAATAACAATACATCAAGGAAGAGCTATGACTGCTAGTATTCGTCTTGGCGTGATCAGTGTAATCGCGTTGTCACTTTCAGCTTGTGGAGGCGGCGGTTCAGACTCTGGTACAGGGGGCGGAGGCTCTTCACCTGTCACATCATCTACCATCATTAAAAACGCTAAAGACTACAGTCCAGCACGCCTCAATACTGCAGCATCGTCTATCGCAAACGCGCAATACAAAGGCAAAACTACCAATGCAGAAGTCGATTTGGAATTAGTCCAACACGCATTTAACTTACTGTTTAGCGATTCTGGTATGGCTCTGCCTGAACTGGCAGAACAAGACTTCAGTGATGATGTGAAAAACGGCGCGATTAAAAAGACTTACGCTTGCGACCAAGGCGGAAACGTTTCTTACGACGGCAAGATATCTGGCGACTCAACGGGTATCATTGCAATGAGCTACCAGAACTGTTGGCTTTACAGTAATGGTGTTGCAATCTCTGGCTCAACGGCCATTGCGATCGAAAGTGTGTCAGACAGCAATGTGGAATACAGTATGTATTTCGACAATCTCAAATGGACATATGAAGGGACTCCATACACGCTGTCGGGTTTAGTGTCATTTAAAGAAGGTTTCGACGCCACTAGCGGAAATTACCAGGTAGAAACCTACCAAAATGTTGCATTTAATATTGGCTCTGAACAATACAAATTAGAAGGTGACTTTGATATGTCACCGTATTCTGGTGACTCAATTAGCCATGTTGAAGTTGATGTGTATATCGGCTCTGCAGGTAAACTGGTTATCGAGCTGGATAGTGCTGATGACTTCCCGCCCTATATGTACAGTGGAGAAATGACTGTCTCGGGTGATAAAACCGCAGCCTTACTGTTTGAGCAAGGCCCTATTCGCTATATGGAAGATACCGATAACGACGGTAACTATGATGTAGGTACTTACATAAGTAATATCTATGACTTGCTGGATGGTTCGCTGACAGACAAAACCCTTGTCGCTGTTAGCGATATGTCACTCCCTCCCATGGTGTATGCACCCGATTATTATTCATGGGAAACAGTGGATGCCACCACCCCCATTACCGTCAGTTCTGTCTATTATTATGATGAAGACACTTCCTATGAAGACTTAGCTATCAGCTATCGTTGGTATATTAATGGTAACCTCGTAGAAGACGTTTCAGGCGATACACTACCCGCTTACCGTGCAACCGTTAACGACCTGGTGGAAGTGGCTTTGGTGGTCTCAGACAGTGCCAATACCGTAGAATCTGATAGGACGACCATTGTACTTTCAGATGCACCAGCCCAGGTGGTGTTCGAAAATTTACCTGAATCCGTGCTGCCGGGCGACTATGTCGAGTTTAACGCGATAATTTCTGACCCAGACCTTGGAGACAATCAGGGTGTCGCTACATTAGTCTCAGCGCCCTCAGGCGCGACCATTAATGAGAATGGATTGATTTCCTGGCAAGTGCCGGGCAGTCAATTGTTTAAAACCCAGCGTTTCGCTTTCAACTTCTCGACTGGTGAAGATGATGCAGACGTCGTTGGTACCTATGTTTCAGTGACTAACAACGAAGTGCAAGAGTTAGCTCGCTCAGGAATTGAAGTGCCCAAATTAAACAATGCCATGGCGATTGGTGATTTTGACCACGACGGCGACAACGAAGTCCTTACTACTGATTCACAAAACCGTGTGTTCCTGCTTTCGTATCAAAACGGCAGTTATAGCCAGTCCTGGATGTATCCCTACATATTTGAGCAGGGCGGAAACGTCAAGCAAGTGCTTAGTACCGATGTCAATGATGACGGCTATCTCGATATTCTCGTGATTTCCAGTCATACCATCTCTTTGATTACCAACATTAATGAAGCAGCTACCACGCTGATGGAGACAGACAGTTACATACACAGCGCCATTCTTGGTGACATCGACAACGACGGTGATGACGAGCTGGCTTACCTTTATTCAAACAGTGACTATAGAGATGCCGACAACATTGTTGTAATAGATATCGCCTCACCAGAAGCACCTTTATTTACTTTTACCGCAGATGGGATCGCCGAAATTGCCTTAGGTAATGTAGATGATGATCCTCAACTGGAATTAGTGACCAACTCCGGACTGGTTTACGACCTTGAATCTGGTGCTAACCAGTGGTTTCTTGGCTCAGGTTTTGGCAGTAGTTATATCGCCGTAGCTGATATAAATGACGATGGTGTTGACGAAATTGTCGGCGCAGACAATTGGGATTACATATACGTGTACTCCGCACAAGACAAATCTCAGATCACCAGCATCGAGAATTTTAATACTTGTGATATTAGCGCAGGCAAGCTTACAGCAGATAGCGCTCCCGTGTTGCTTGTTGGTGATTGCCAATGGGGCAATATTCACGCTATGAAGCTAACTAACAACACACTCTCCTCTGTATTTACGGTGGATATGGTTGATCACGGTTCTGCTTCATTAACCCTTGGTGATGCAGATAATGATGGCTTGAATGAGCTATTATGGGCCACGGGAGTGACGAGTTCGGGCGAGGATTTACTAGTCACTGCTGATGTAACTGCCACGTCTGCGACAGTAAAGACAACGGCAACATCAGAGCAGCTTGATAGCTTTAATGCGGCAGGTTGGGCGGACTTATATCCGGGTGATGAGCGAGCCGTGTTCTTTGTTCCCAGTACGGGGAGTGGCTACGATGGCTCTAAAGTTTTATTGATGGACAGTACGGGGAGTTACACCACCAGCGAGGAGATCTCCTCCAACTGGGACAACTCCCGCATTGCTGTAACCAACGATTACAATAATGACGGCGCAGGTGATTTATTCCTTCCGTCAGCTGAAACCTACGATGGTTCTTTTGCAGCAATGCAGTTGAATGATTTCTCCATTCAGTATGAAATTACCGGTGAATACTCGAACGATATTTCAGTAATCAAGTCCTTCGACTTTAACAATGACGGCTTTGACGATGCCATCTTTGTCGATGATCGCACATTAAAAGCTGTCGACGTGAACAATCAGGTCATGTTGGCAACGTACACCATGCCGCAGTACTTCCGTGACTTTGACATTGTAACCATGGATGGCAATGTGTATGTTGCGCTCTCAACAGGTGATGACTCAACACAGCTACTCAAACCAACAGCTTCAGGCTTTTCCATTCAGGCAAGTACAAATACTTCCTGCGCACGTTTAGCATTTATTAATGCTGACAGTGATCCTGCTGCAGAGTTAGCTTGCTACAAGAGAAGTGGGCGATCACTGGTTTTATTTGATGTCACCGACGATAGCCTTAATCAAACGTCCGAGGTTTCGCTGGAAATGGAGATTGTCGATATGGTAGCCAACCCTTTAACAAACAGTGAACAGACTCTTCTGGTAACCGGGGAAAATGACGAGCAACACTGGGAAAATTATGGTTCATCGCGCCTCGGTGAAATGACTGTTGAAGGCAGCATGATTTGGCAGAGCCCGGCATTAATTGGTTCCCCTCGCAGTTATTCTATGCATGCAAGAAAATCTGCGCAAGGCAACCTCGAAGTCATGATGGCTACCGCCCGCGCAATGTACTGGTTGGGCCGCCCTCAGTAACTGATTAGTCAGAAACGACAAGCCGAATGTTACAGTGCTAACATTCGGCTTTTTTATGTCAGTATAAATATAACAACAATGCAAATAGCGCTTACGGACGAGTGTGTCGCAAAAAGTCCAGCCTATCTGGAAGAGGCCACATATTTACCTTGATCAAATGAATTCACAATACCGCGACTAGGAACACGGCAGGTTTTTGGAGCGTCTAAGAAAAACATACACTTGGGAGTATGATCTTCGAAAGTCAATTGCACAGCCCCCGTCATTGCACCACCTAACGAGTTAAACCGATAATTCGCAAACACGACTTTAGGACGACCCGCACTATCCGCTGAGACCACCTTTACGCCATATACATTGCCCTGCGAATAACGATTCATCATCCAACCTTTTGAGTTTTCTATAATCAAATCGTCAATCAGTTTAACCAGATTGATGTCTTCGGCCTTCAACTCGGCCGCTTTACTCACAATGACATCGTTCAAACGCTCACCGGATTCTAGTGTCAAGCCAGCCTGTCCCTTTGCGAATAGGTGCATGTTAGTCTCAAAACGTTTTAGCGCAGGGCCATCGCAAGCATTTTGCGCTACCAGCTTACTCATATCGTCCTGAACGCTAACCGCTTCATCAACAATACTCCTCGAAGCTAACGGATCTGGATTAGTAAACAATTGTCCAAACAAGGCATTACCCAATTCCCCCTTCATGGCTTCACTGGTTGAATAGAGTGCCGGGTCAGCATATACACCTGTGCCGAAGTCTTGATACTCAATGCATTGACTCGCCCCCGTGCGCCCACCATACATATTAACTTCGTATTGCTCTCGTACGCACTTTCTCTCAGTCATTTCCACTTTGTTTGCGGGTAAATATGCAGCGCATTGCCTACCAAAAGCAAAAAGGTAATTTCCAAATATGGTGTTAAACGCTACACCATTGCGGTCTAATTTGGCGTGTTCAAAGTCGCCTAAATAAATCGCTGTTAATTCAGACTCCAGGTTTAAATCTGCGTGGTTAAAGCTGTTAGCGGTTAATTGTGCTGCTAGTACCGAATTGCAAAGAAGACTGCAGCTGATGATAAATGCAAGATAAAACGATCTGACAGAAAAAAGTGTGAACATGATCTACGTCCTTATAGATTAAATTTCAACCAACTCAAGCGTAATTCATAATCAACTAAATTGAAACTTAGCTAACCTATAATTGTTCAATGTGAAATCTACTGGTGAGAACATGGAATCGATTGGCGTAAACCTATCTGCGTGTTCCGTCTACTAAGAAAAAACCATCTTCGATATTTCTATGGTGAAACCAATTAAGGCCAGTACGAGCCCAACACCACCAATCACATTGCCCCTGCCCAGCACAATACCGAGTCTGACAAACACTTTACTCACAAAAATCACTACGCCAAGGAACACGGTAAAGAGAGTAAACGCCACGTTGGCAACAATACTCATTGACGGGTCCATAATGGATACTACGGCTACGGAAATGACCCATATGACGATATAAGCGACGATTGCCAGCCAATTCCAGTATTGCTTAGTCGCTGGCTTGCCAGCCAGACGAAACTGGATACTCTCCAGGAAAGTTTTGAGGCGTTCCGCTAGCGGCGGCAAATAGAGCTCAATGGTAATCAACAATAAGCCGATGACCTGTATCGTAAAGCCTACCCAATTTATTACACTGTTAGTCAACACTTACCAACCTCCCTGTCTTTTACGTAAAGCAACGCCGTTGATTAGATAACCCCGGTTAACGGGCCAAACCGAGTCATATCAGCAAACATCCGCGTCCTAATTCGCGAAGCCAAGCGAAACGTATTCGTCGCTTTGCTTGCTGGTTGATTTTTAACTTAACACTATATGCCAACGATCATTCTTTGTGCTTTGACGCTGCGATTGCAATGATAACCACAATAACGACGACAACCACAGCGCCAATGACTGAACTACTCATAGTGAGCTCCTTTAATACAAACTACTAAAATTCAGGCGAAAATAGCGTCAAGTAACCATTTACCGCCTGTTGCACTGGGAAGACTGGGCCACCCCACACTCAGGCTTTTTCCATATTATCGAACTGATCTAACAGGTGCGTTAACCTGCTGCCTGACACTTCCCGATATAGCCATCCAATCAGCTTATTGCTTCTGTTTTCAGGTTTAAGCTGGTTAATAAGCAGCGCTACCAACACACCAAATACAGCAGAAATAATGGCAAATATTACCTTTGTTTCCGCAGGCATTAATGAGAATAAATCAATGCCGGCCACCAGCTCGTACCCCAGAAATACATAAGCCATGTAGAAAGGTGCGGATAGCAACAATAGTTTAAATATGGTCATGCCGTGTGCTCTCACAGCAATGAGGCCAGACAGCGTTTCTCTAACCGGTTGAGAAAAGTCAATTTTGCTCAATAGCACAACCTGACCAATGCTTCCCGCTAACCCCAATGTAGCAAAGACATTGAGCACTAAGGCCGACACAACAGGTGCCGTCAAACTCCAGGACGACACCACGTAATGCCAAAGACCCGCAATAATTACAAGGAACAGAAAGCCTTCTAACGACCTTGCCAAAATAAGCTTATTTAACTCACTTTTATGACCTTCCGACTGTATTTTCTGAAGCAGTGTTTTGTTCAGGCTCATACACTCGTCCAGCTTTTCACTGTGTGCCTGCCACATGGATTGCATTTGATCTAAATTCATCCTGATTACCCCTTCGGTTTACGCCGTTTTCAACTTTAACTTCTGTTTAATACGACTGATTTTGGTAGAGACATTTGAAATCGTGATATTTAAATTGGCCGCAATTTCAGCCTGGTTTTCGCCTTCTAAATACATCAGTAATACCGCTTTATCTATGTCGTTAAGTTCGTTTATGAACGCGTATAACGCACTCAAGTTTTGTTCATTTTCGCTCTCTTGAACCATATCGTAAGTGAGCAACCTGTCTTCTATTTCTGTGTGTTTGTAGGCGGCCGACTTGTCTTTGCGGTAGACAGAAATGGCGACATTCAGCGCCACCCGATACATCCATGTTGTGACTTTGAACGCGTCATTGTAGGTATCTAAAGAACGCCAGATTTGAGCCAGGATCTCCTGAACTAAGTCTTCCCGATCAAACTCATTACTGCAGTAGGAACGCGCGACTTTAAACACAATGCCCTTGTGTTTTTCTAAGATGTCTAAGTACAGCTGATGCCGTTCGACGCTCATTTCACGTTTCTCAATGGTTTAATTCTCCCCGCATCCAAAATTACATGCCCAACTTTGTTTATAGAGGCTTGGCACAGCAACCCCCATAAAGCCGTCTGTTCCCTCGAAAAAAAGAGGTACTTTATGAATGATTCGCAGCCGGAGAAAAAATCTCACACTATTTTTTAAAATACTTAAAAAAAGCGGCTTAGTGCATAAATGCACTGCCAATGAAAACGTCTTTCGTGAGGCTTCAGGTATTCACACTATCTCAAGCTACAGCATTAATCGCCGTGCGTCAGGAAGAAAGGGACGAGGAAATAGCGGTGCAACTGATTAGTTTTTGCCTTTTGCGGTTTGCCAGCGAATGACAGATATGGTTGCCTGATTAGTTGCGCTCGACTTAGTAAAGCCACGAGACTGGGGCGCATCGCCCAAAGCCTGCGCAAAGAAATCAATCCCACTGGCCCCTCGGCTGAACACATTTGCGTTTAATGGAGGTTGCTGTAAATGCATCAGGTTGGTTGGCGGATCTTGCCGATTGACCGGTGTAGCGATAATCATAAACTGCTCGGTGCCCAGCGTGGAGGCATCAATGGTCCCCTCAAAATCAGTGGCTTCGCCAGGCTGCAAACGACCGCTGGTGCCCGGTTCAGGGTAAATTTGGGTTATCCCAAACAGGCTATCAATAAACAAAATTGTCACGTCTAACGCTCGAACGGTACTGTTTACAAATTCAACGCGCAATTCGTCGCCGTCTTGGAGTACCAGGCCTCGCTCCGGTGACATGAGCTCAAATGCCTGGCCGGGGCGCCTGCGTTCAACGAAACTATTTACCCCATCGATGCCGATCAGACTGTCTGACAAGCGCATCAAATTTAACGCCCTTACCGTACGAGTCAGCATATTCGAGAGTAAACCGGCATAACCTGAAGCCTGTCCGAGAGGGTGGCTTTTGAAACGCGTATCCGCACCGGCGCAGTTCTCCGTGGGTGTTATGTTAAGCTCGCAGGGCAATTGGTCTTGCAGCGTAAGTAAATAAAGAGCTTTGCTACCCGGATACAAGCTAATATCCGCATCATCCTCTACGCCTACCCAATTCAATGTTCGTGACAACAACGCATTGTTTACCAGTGATTGCTGAGCTTGAATCCAGGCATCGCTTGGCGGCGTCAGCCACTTTACTCGCAACGGCGCGGGAAAAGCCGGGCGACTCAACTCAGCATAGTAGGTTCCGCTGGTCAAAGAAGTGGGTATAGCGAGTGTTGACTGGGTAAGTTGTGCATGCTCAACACTGGCCTGGCTAATCATCTCGGCACCGGTAATTTCTTCGTATAACGCCACCTGCGCGCCGGTTTCAAATCCTTGTAACGACCCGGCCTGCATATGAAAAGTCTGACCTTTTACGCTCACGGCAAAGCGCTGCTGTACTGGTCCTTCGCGATGAAATAACGGTCTGTCCAGACTGTCCCCTTCGAACAATGGGGTCGTTCTGAACCAGGGCATACTGTTATAACTTGCTAACACCATTTGCGCTAATTGCCGGTAAGTGGCGTTGGGGAATCGACTCACCAAACGACTAATAGAAAAACTGAATAATCCCTGTGCGGCCTGGGTATCGCCTTGTGGCAAATTCATCTCAGGCGCTTCTTCGGTATTTTGTGCGGCGTAGAAAGCGACAAGCGCGCCTTTGTTACCGCCCGGTTCAGGTTGATTCGACACAACAGCTGAACTGAAGGTGCTCTGCGGCGCATTGGGCTTTGTAACCCCGTCAGGAATCCCCAACGACGCGGGGTTAACGTTGCGCATTTTCACACTGTCATTGGTTAAACTGCGCGACATTGTGCCAGAATGGCAAGAATCAAAAATAAGCCAGACATCGGCGCCTTTATTGCGAATAGCATCCAGTGCCCTACCCACTTCATCGTCGGTTAATGCGTTGGGCACCTGTGAGGTTTGCATATCCCAGTTGGTCACATCTCTCGGCAAAAATATCTCGTCTAATCCATCCGTTTCCGTTCGAAAATCATCAGATGGCTGCTGGCTACCATGCCCGGAAAAATGCAAATACACAAAGTCACCGGCCTTCACTTTGCCGGCCAGAGACGCGAGTGCTTGCATAATTTTGGCTTTCGTAGGGAGTCCATCAGACTCAATACCGTCAGCCAACAGCGTTATGTTATTTTCGCTGAACTGCTGCCCTAACAACATGTGCTTCGCCACCAGCATGTCGTTAGCCGGACCGCGCAACGAGAGTTCAGGGGAGAGATTGGGATATTCTGAGACCCCCACCAGTAAAGCGTATTGTTGTGCCGATAGCGCAGATCTCGCCAACAGCAAGGTGAATAGTAATACACAGATTCGCTTTACCATGTTGGCTCCCAGGCTCTAGTTTTCTTCTTCGGTGCTAATACAAGCAATCACGGGCACGTCTGCTTCGTTTCCGCGCATAGCGTAGCCGCGGTATTCCTGTTGTTTGCTCTTTAAATTGTCCTGGCAGACCAGTTGCAATACTGTTTCAGTATTTAAGCGAACCGCATGCCGAGGGATCCAATACCACCCCCTGGGTTTTCGCAATAATACCTGAATACGATTCTTATCCTCGGCCCGCACCATAATCGGTGGCGACGGCAGCTCGCTGCGCTTCAGGAACTTAACCACACCATTATTCATCTCAGCATCAATGACCGGCAACAGCCACTCAGAAATCAGTAAAGGCTGACTTTCTTCCTCTGCATGCGTTTGTGTGCAACAACAAACAAACGTGAGCGCTATCAACCATTTCACTATCCTAGCTCGCATCTGTTTTCTCTACCGTAGAAAAGCGTTCAGACATGCCCTGCAGGAATTTTTGCCCTGCAAACCCAAGTGCCAACAGCGATATCCAACCCGATGGCGCAAAATGCCAGAGCTTCATATTAAGCAAAATAAGCGTCAATGCGAACAACAGCCCTACTACCCGATAATGGTCCTTTGCACGCACTAACAATGGATGAGTTAAGCCGGGGTAGTTAATCGACGTTAAAAATAGCGCAAATACGCCCCAGTAGGCCAATAGCCACCAGCCAGCCAAATCACTGTTTCGCAGGTATTCCGGCCCGTAATTCAGCAGGTTATCCAGTGCCATCGCGTGCATCATTACCCCGGGCACCGTGCCATGCACTGGTGACTCAGCAAAGTCATACACTCCCTCAATTTGCCCGCCGACCAACACTAGCTTACCTGCCAGCAGTGATTTAAGTTGCTGCCGAACACTGTCTTCTTCTGACCTTGCCATGGCAACCACTTCGTCCCAAAACAGTATTTGATGTGACAGACAGACTGGCTTATGTTCACTCTCCATCCAATCCTGATGAAAAGCGCTGCTAACAATGTCACTGCCAATTGAAATAGCGCTGGCAATCATGCTTTGCTGAGGTTCTTCACATTGGTTTTGGCGATGAGGCAGTGCCGGGGCGACATAGCTACTCCAACGCACACTCATTCTGTCTTCGAACAGTTCAGGTGACGTTGCGCAGTTCTGCTGCTTGCAGTAGTGCTGATACAAAGCGAACCCTGCTGAGGGTTCAGTGCCAGACAGTAATGGATAGTCATCACCAGCGTCATCCCAGGCCGTGATCACCGGCGTAACAGTTTCCTCAAGCTGTGTAATGACGTTGTTTTTCTGTAGATCGGTCGCGGTGCCCGCTGCGAACAAAAGGGGCACACCGGTCGCTTGCTGATTCAGTTTCAAGGCTGTAATGGCGCGTTCAAACCCTGGGTCCATAGACCGGCGTTTCATCCACATCACGTCATAAAAAATGGCTGAAGGTGCTTGTGCCATGACAGTGGTAAGCAAACCGACCTGGTCCTGATAGCTCAAAGGCCAGTCATTCGATTGCAGAAATGCGGGGTAGAGATTCTCAATGCTGCGGTCATTAAACACGACGACCACAATATTTTCCTGACCTTTCGAATGGTCATAAAGATTGGCGCTAAGGCGGTAAATGGTTTTTTGCGAAGCATCGTCACTGATCCCGCCCAAGCCAAAGGGGTCGGAAAAAATAAGCCAATACCCTAGTAGTAGCAGCAACAGCCAGGTTATGACGGGCTGCCACGAGGAACGCCAGAGACGTCTTCCCGACGATTCAATCCAATGAAACAACAGTTTCTCCTACTCTGTCTGCAAATGAACATAACCATGCACCTCGCCCAGCTTTGTTCAAGAATTCGCAGTTGCTATCAGTACATGCTTGATATCTATACCAGTATGGCAACATATCTGCCTGATTACCGCATGTAAACAAGAAATTAAACCGCTACCTGAATGTGCCACATTACATTAGCCGTTGTATGCACAATCAGCGCTTTGTCGAAGCATGTTTACTCCCTTTGTTTTATGTTACCGTGAATTGGGTAGTGTTGACATGTGATTACTATGAGTAAAAAAATCAGGCTCGGTTTGTTCATCTTTGTGTGCTTTTTCAGTTTGTCGGCGCTGGCCCAAGACGCTGATAACCGTACACCCGACCCGGACTACGACACCCCACCGCCCGAGATAACCCAACTACTATCCGAACAGTGTGACAGCAAACAATTAAGCGTCACTGACTGTGTCGGAGTGCTCTCTGATCAACTTATCAATATGGCGCAGTCACCTTTACCAACCACAGAGCAAGAACAAAAAGAGTTCATGCTCAAAAAAGGTTACCTGGCGGAAGCAGGCGCTTTATTGCTACGAAATCTGATAAGCCAGAGTAGCCCTTCAGACCGAGAGTATTATGTTCGAGTAAATAGTTTCAACGTACTGGTTAATATGGCCTTGGAGAGCTACATGGCCGCAGACCACAATCCCCGGAAGTGGGCTATGTTGCTGGCCCGGGTTGAAGCAACAGTAATGGCAAACACCTTTAATCCGGAAGTCCTAAACCAGGTCATTACTGTTATAGACAACGTATTTGGACAACTTCCTGAGGTAGCCCCTATTACCAAGTTTAAGTTGTTAGAACAGAAATTTGGCATATTGCTGACTTTGCGCAACAACGAGAGGAATGCGCAGTTTAGTCTGCCCCGGGAGCAGCGACAATGCGATCCTCAGCAGCTTCAAGCTCGTCTTCAAACCCGCAAGCAGTTGGAAGAATATGCGAAGTCCCGTGAATTATGGCCGCAATGGGTCAATTTTCTTCGTATCTATGCCGGTGGTGATGAATGTGAGCAAGGAGACAACTTAGACACATCACAGTTTTTTGCAGACAAACTGGCCGCTCGCGAGCTTGCCATTGAACACGGATTGTATAAACAGGCTGTGCAATTGTTACTTGAAGACAGCACGGTTAATTTGCCTAATGCGCCGGGACATCCGGACGTGATCAAGGCTTATCAAAACTTCACTCAAGCCGAGAACCTCGCCAACGGCGATGCAAAACTTCTTTTAGACATTGCTTTACAGCGCTTCACCGTGGCACTAAAAGCCGGATTGGATAAAGGTATTAGAGAGGCCGAACGGCAATTTGAACAAAGAATTAAAACGTATGCTGAGCAAGGCGGGCAAGAATTAACCTGGCAAGAAATGGCGGTGCTCTATGAAAAATATGCCATTTATGAGTTTAACCGGGGTAACTCAGCCAAAGCCGCCAAAGTGTATGAAGAGATGCAGCCCTTTATAGAACGCTACGGTAATGAACAACAGCTACTCAACTGGAAAGTGAACCTACAGTTATTACAACTGCCGCAATCAGACCCAACAAGCGTTTATCAAAATTTGCTGGCTCTGCACCAACAAGCCAACAACGAAGAGTGGGCTACACGCTACCATTCCGGATTCAATTTTAGCACTTTTCGTATACGCGAGAACCTGGCCTATGTTGCCGAGCTGAACGCTGACCAACAAGCATTAGGTGAATGGCTTCCCATGCTCGCCGACGATGAATTAGGCAGTAATAACGACAAAGAGTCGGCAGGTTTATATCACTACTATCTGGCCCTATGGCAAGCAACACATCAGCAAATCGCAGAAGCGAAGCAAAACCTCTCGTGGGTTGAAAAAGGGTTTAAGGTCGACGACGAAATGGTCAAACTGTCCAGTAAAGCCATTGAGGCCAGCGAAACCAGTCCGGACTTTGCGTTGCAAATTAACCGTTCCATGCTGCGCCCTAAATTCTTCGATACCTTTCATACTGACTATTTTTCCGGTCGGTTAAATGGACTACAAGACAGCAGCGCGTATCTTGTAAGTACACCTGCTCAAGGCAAGAATCCACTCCCGGCACTGACTGTAGGTAAACACCTCAAAGGCCAGCAAAGCTGGTTACGTGCAATCAACCAACTGGCCGTCACACCGGACGGGCAAGTAGCCATTCATTGTTTATCCAGCGGCCGTTGTACTTTATGGCAAACCCAAAACGGCCGAACGCTGCGCGATGTCCAAGTCGGCAGTGAAGTGGTGCAATGGTTACGTATTCCGGCCGATGGCAAGTCATTTTTTACCGTGTCGGGACAGCTTGAACAAAAAGTACGCCAGTGGGACATTGACACCGGCAGACTGCTGGCAACTTATTACCCTGGCCCTTCCAACGGTCGGACTGGTATGGCACTCACCACCAGTGGCCGCTATCTGGCAATGACAGGTGACGGCGGCGTAGCAGTATGGGACACCACAACCGGCCAGCCTTTGATTTACAGGCAATCAGAATACTTTTCCGTGCAAACCTCTGAATTCAATATGCTGCCGGAAATAACAGCAGGAAAACACAGCGATGAATTTCTGCTGACATTTTATCGCGGCGAAGCAGAGTCAAAGGAATTCACCGCTTATCGTTGGTCACCAACAACCGATCAGTTAACCAAGGTGGTTGATTGGATGACTGAGACTGAATTCAATTCCAACATCGGCAGCGAGCTCCCTGAGTGCCGTATTTCCTGTATTGATTACGCCCAGTCTACTCAATCTAACAGAGTGCTATACGCCGAGGATCTGAGCGGCAAGATTGTTGTTCAATCCAGTGAAAATCAGTTACAAGTGAGCCGTAATGGCAGCCCACAAGAGGAATACCGGCTGGACACCGATGCGGTCAAACACATTATGCTGGATGAAGAAAACCAGTGGCTTTGGACAATAACGCAAGGAGCCCGGACTAAAAACACGTGGGATGTAGAATGGCAATTGAATCGATGGGATTTGCAATCCGGTCGCAGCGAAACCTTGCTGAATCTACCCAGTTTGGACCACATGCTCAGTCAGAATGGCTATTTATGGCAAGTTTTGGGAGAGCGTATTCAGGTAACAGAGTTGTCGCAACAGCCGTATACCAAGGAAGTCAGAGTACCCGATTGGCCTGATGGAACCTCGCCGGACGTGGAAACCTTGTGGTGGTATGAAGACTCACTGTGGGCATTAGAAACAAACGGTTACTACGGCGATGAGCGGGTTTATAAGGTGCGTCAAATGAACCCGGGGTCACTAGATACACTGTCCCTGGTAGATGTGCACAGCCAGGACAGCTGGTTAGCACCGGATACCCAACACAACCGGTTGGTTTTTGTGAAATCCAACGGCTATGGCAACCCCGGGCAACTGATATATGTTGACGCTGCCACGGGAGAACAACTCAATACCCTCGATGTTGACTACGAGATGTCTTCCCCCACCCCAGCACTCACGTTGTTGAGCGATTTACCTGCCACATTACAAAGGGTACAAGGCCGGTATGAAAAGCTGCGTGGCTATGCACCTGACGGCAGTGTGTCCTGGCAGTGGGATTCTACCGTTGGAGATATTTCTTCGCTAAACATGACTCCGGATAAGCTCGCAGTATTGGTGGAAGTGGATGGCGAGGAGTCCAGTTTTGTTTATCGCATTCGTTTACAAGACGGACAGGTAGAACAGCATTGGGTCACATCAGGTCAACTGATGCAATTAGTTCAAACGGCCAACAATCGCACGCTGTTAATGGCTACCGTTGATGGACGCATATTGTGGTGGCCGACACAACAAAACGCCCCTCTGTTATCTCTGATGCATCTGGCCGACAGTGGCTTTCTGGTAGTGGACCAGCGCGGTTTCTACGACAGTAATCGCCCCGGTGATATCCCGGCAGTAAGTTGGGTGATGGCTGACGAACCTCGCCAGGCATTGCCGCTAGAAGCTTTTATGCGCGACTTTTATCAGCCCGGTTTGTTTGGCCGATTGCTGGCTGGAGAAATACTTCAACTGCCCACCTCACTGTCTGATTTGAATCGGGTCCCCCCCAAAGTGGACATTGTTTCGGTAGAAACCCAGTCCAATGGTAAGGCACGTATCACCGTCAAAGTGGAAGACGTGGAAGGCGCCAGCGCACACTCTGGCGCCGAGGATGTTCGGGTCTTCCGCAATGGTCAGCTGGTAGGGTTTTATCCCGAAAATGACGGTGATGCGCTGGCAGATAAAACACAAACAACCCTCACCTTTGACGATATCGCCATTCCCCCCAACGCGTCCGAGCTTGCCTTCAGCGCCTATGCCTTTAACAAGGACGGGGTGCGCAGCGAGCGGAGTGTTGTGAACTACAAACCCAGTGACTCACAGCGGTACTCTCCCCGTCTGGCGATTGTGATCAGCATCGGCGTAAACGAGTACGAAAACCCAAGTTGGAACCTCCGCTATGCCGCCAATGACGCCCTCGTGATGGAACAAACACTGGGGGCGTCTATGCAGGCGTTGAATGAGTTTGATGACGTGATCCGCATCCCCCTTATTTCCGCACCGGGTCAGGATCGCCGCGCAACTAAAAAGCAACTTCACCAGGTTGTTGAACAATTGCACGACGGCACGTTTATGGATGCCAATGGCCAACTAATAAAAGCCGACATTAACGATGTGCTGTTTGTTACCTTTAGCGGACACGGATACGTGCACGACAATGGGCAGTTTTACTTTTTACTGGAAGATATTGGTAGCGGTTCACAGCGGCAAATAAATCAACAGGTCCTCAATAACGCGTTGTCGAGCGACGAACTGTCTCACTGGCTAAGGCCGTTGGATGTGCAACAAATGGTCATGGTGGTAGATGCCTGTCATTCTGCCGCCAGTATCGCCTCAAGTAATTTTAAGCCCGGTCCAATGGGCAGCCGCGGATTAGGGCAACTCGCCTACGATAAAGCCATGCTGTTTTTAACCGCAAGTCAGGCCGAACAATTCGCCATGGAAAGCGATAATCTGCAGCACGGATTTTTGAGTTACGCCCTATTGGTTGAAGGCCTACAAGACGATCAGGCTGACTTTTTGCCACAGGACAAGCAAGTCGGCGCCCTTGAGTGGTTGCAATATGGCGCACAGCGGGTGCCACAAATCAGTGTTGCTCTGTCGAAAGGTGAATTTAACGCTGGCGGTCGGGGCTTCAGCCTGAAGAAAAAGGAAAACAAACCGGCCGTAGCCACACAAAAACCGTACTTGTTTGATTTTAGTCAGGACGCAGCGTTGATCCTGAAAGTGACTGCCGAGGCTCAGTAACGAATGACGCCGCTAAAAAACGTAATCAACATCAGGCTTGGCTATGGATTATCCGCTA
>NZ_CFIDRX010000073.1:0-20124 GCF_984433645.1 Marisediminitalea sp. | reverse complement strand
CTAACTTGTCGGCAAAGGCTTTGTCCTGCTTATTTTCAAGTTGAGAGATTGCATCGTTGATATTGCCAGGTAACCACTGCTCACCATCCAGCACTTTATTTACTGCGTCGGCGATTTGCGGCAATGGTGTAGACTTCGGAATATAGCCGCTGGCCCCTAAATCGATTGCACGACGAATAAGTGTAGGGTCCTCTTCCGCCGACACAATGACCACCAGCACACTGGGGAATTGAGTACGAAGTTCAGTTAGGCCGGTTAAGCCTTCATTGCCTGGCATGTTTAAATCCAAAAACACCAGTTCAATCTCGTCGTTTTCTTCTACCGCTTCGTAGGTCTCAGAAAAGCTCGCCACTTCAAGAATACTGTCGCCTACGATATCCACCAGCGCCTGACGCATAGCTGCGCGAAATAAGGGATGGTCGTCAGCAATTAAAATAGTGGTATCCACTGAACTTCTCTTTTTTGTTTAACTTTAAGCAGTTTACAGGAAAATACAGGTAATTTGACATTCTGGTTTTAATACTTGGATTCAGATTAGCTGATAAACGACAAAGTCAGCCAGGGGACATCCCCTGACTGACCTCGTTTCTGTCGTTAATGCGGTTTGGTTAGAAACGGTAGCCTACCGTTAACTGCACCGTCATTGGGTCGCCATAGTATCCAATCAGCGTGGTGTCACCACCTAACCCCGGACCATAGCTGCCATCTTCGTTACGGGTAACAAAGTCATATCCACCTACCAGATATTCTTCGTCGGTCAGGTTTTTAGCGTGAATACCGCCATACCAGTTACCTTCCACGCTTTCCCAATTCACGCTAAGGTTAACCATACCGTAGGCGTCCTGTTGAATGAGATCGCTGGTTTCAAACAGCAGATAGTCGTCGCGGTAGTAGTAGTTTGCGTTAAACGTAAACAGACCCATATCGGTATCAAGGTGATATGTAGCAGCCATGTTCAGCGTGTTTTCTGGTGTACTCGCCAGGCCAATCAGCGGCGGTACGGCATCGTTTTTCTTAATTTCGAAATCAATAAAGCCGTAGGCTGCGGTTAATGTCAAATTGTCAGTTGCCACATAGGTCAGTTCAACTTCCAGACCTTTTGCTGCCGTTTCGGCCGCATTACGTAAACGCTGCTCTAACGCAGTTGGGTCATCGCTGCCGCCTTCAATACCAATGTACTGACGATCCTTGTGATCGTATGCGAACAAGGTAACGTTAGCGCGGAAGCTTTCAGTTACATCACTCTTCACACCAAGCTCATATGAATCAACCACTTCAGGATTAACACCTGGTTCATTAATGGTTGCACGCGGGTTAAAGGTACCCGACTTAAAGCCCTGCGAGTAGCTGGCAAATACCATGGTGTCGTCAGACACGGTATATTCCAAACCAAGACGCGGCGTAAAACGCGACCAGCTTTGTACAGCCGGCGCGTCAAGCGTGCCATCGCCATCGCCGTCAGAACCCAGCACCTGTGGTGTTAATTGTCCGTCCGGACGAACATAGCCCGGGATCCAGCCAGAATATGGGTACACATTGTCGAAGATCAGGCCATTGAATACGGTAGCCTGCTTTTCTTCGTCGGTATAACGTGCCCCAACCGATACCGACAACTCGTTGGTAATGTCATAGTTTAACTGGCCATAAACCGCCCAGCTTTCACTGTTGTTACAGCCTGATACTTCACGGGTTAATCCCGGTGTACCAAACGCCGCACGTCCAAGGAAACCAAGCACCGCGTCAAAGTTACCGCATGACTCACCGTCATAAAGATAAACACCACTCACAAAGGTGTAGTTGTCGCCAAGCAGATTCGCCTGAATTTCGTGGGTGTCATTGGTATCGTCATATTCTGCTGGTACATCAAAGATATCCAGCGGCGTATTATCGAAGTCGATATTCGTTGGAGAGTAGCTTTCGCGATGTGAGCCCACGTATTTCAATTCGAAATCGTCGGTAACATCGTAACGCAATAACCAGCTATACCCCTCCAGTTCGACCTTGTTCCAGGTTGGTAAACTGGTGTACGAGTCAAATTTGGATTTTGGTACCGGGGCGTCCGTCAGGATACTCGGAAGCAAGCGGTAGCCGCCTTTGGCATTCGAGGTATCTTCAGTCTTATCCCAGCCCAAGCGGAAAAACAGATCGTCGGTGATATGTGCTTCGAGAGTCAGGCGCGCAGCCCATAAGTCTTTGTTGTAGTTTTCTTTGTCCTGGCCTTCCAGTGCACTTTCCAGGTATTCCCCGTAACCGTCGCGATTCAGGTTGGCATAACCAAATCCCAGATATACTTTGTCGTCGACTAACGGATATTGGCCTGTCACCTTCACGTCCGCACGGGCGTAATTACCCACTGTGCCTTCAATGTTGAAGGTTGGGTCGCCCGTCATGTCTTTGGTCACATATTTAACCGCACCACCAATGGTGTTTTTGCCGTATAACGTACCTTGTGGCCCACGCAGTACTTCGATACGTTGAACATCCAGCAGGTCAAGCACCGCACCTTGCGGACGAGCAATGTAAACGTCATCGACATAAATACCAACACCAGGCTCATACCCCCACAGTGGATCCTGCTGGCCCAGACCACGAATAAATGCGGTCAGCGTTGAGTTGGTACCACGACTGGTTTGCAGTGTGGTGTTTGGTGAGAATTGTTGCACTTCTGTTAAAACGCTAATGCCTTTTGATTCCAGCTCAACAGCGCCAATTGAAGTGATAGCCACAGGTACTTCCTGCAGGCTTTCTACCGTTTTACGCGCGGTAACTTCAATTTTTTCCAGCTTGCCCTTGCTCGCATCAACATTGTCTGATTCCTGTGCCAGCGCGTTTGTACTGCCCAGACAGGCCAGTGTTACAGCCGTCGCACAAAGCGTGCGGGTGAACCCATTGGTTTGTACTATTGTGTGTTTCATGTGTGGTGTCCCTTTTCTTGTGTAATTCAGTGTTCATGTTGTCTGAAGGGTGCGGTCGTTAATTACTGTAGAGAGTTTTAACATTTTCGTAACTAGTACCATCGTACTATGGGCAGATGACGTTTATCAGGCCACACTTTGCCTACTTTCTGAAGATCTGCGGTCACAGTATCTAATTAAAGGAAAGTAACACTATGTTAAGTTTACTAGGACTCGTCGGTGGACTGGGGCTATTGATAGTGCTGACAATTCGCGGGATGAACCTGTTTATTGCTGCACCGTTATGCGCCCTCATTGTTGCGCTGACCAGCGGATTACCGGTATTCACTGGTGACGCAAATTTCGTGGCAACCTACATGAACGGCTTTGCAAACTTTATTGCAGCCTGGTTCTTCATGTTCCTGTTAGGCGCCATCTTCGGAAAATTCATGGAAGACACCGGTGCAGCAGACTCCGTTGCGCGCTGGATTGTCGGCAAGCTAGGCTTCAAGCATGCCGTTGTAGCGGTTGTTCTGGCTTGTGCTATTCTGACCTACGGCGGTGTCAGCTTGTTTGTTGTCGCCTTCTCAGTTTACCCCATGGCGCTGAGCCTGTTTAAAGACGCCAACCTGCCCCGTCGATTCATACCGGCGACCATGGCGTTTGGCTCGGTCACATTTACCATGACGTCGGCGGGTTCGCCGGAAATTCAAAACTGGATCCCCATAAAGTATCTTGGCACCTCGCCTTTTGCCGCCTGGGAAGTCAGCCTAGTGGTTGCTATTTTCATGGCATCATTTGGCTACTGGTGGTTAAAGCGAATGATTGGCAAAGCGGTTGCCAACGGCGAGGTCTTTGAAGCTCGCGAAGCGGATCCTCAGGTGCCGATGCGGGATTTGCCTAATCCACTTACCGGCGTTATTCCATTAATTGTGGTGCTGGTACTCAGTTTTATGTTGCACGATTCACTGGCTCAACTGGCGCTGATTGTTGCGCTGGGCGGCGGTGTATTAACGCTGATGATTATTAATTTTCAGTATTTCCACGACTTGTCGAAAGCCATTAATACCGGCACGACGGGTGCCTTGGTCGCAATAGGAAATACGGCGGCGGTCGTCGGGTTTGGCGCCATTGCCAAATCGACATCAGCCTTTCAGTCTACGGTTGAAGTCATGACACACATTCCAGGCAATGAACTCATTGGCGCAGCTATAGCGGTGAGTGTGATTGCGGGTCTGACTGGCTCGGCTTCAGGTGGACAGGCTATTGTGTTGCCATTAATAGGTCAGCACTACATAGACCGTGGCGTAGAACCTGAACAATTGCATCGAATAGTGTCAATTTCATCGGGCGCGCTGGACTCTTTACCCCATAATGGTTACGTTGTAACCACAATTCGTGCGATATGTCATGAAACCCACAAAGCCGCTTATGGTTCTGTCGCTGCCCTTACAGTGGTCGTGCCCTTACTCGGCTTAGCGATGGCTATCGCGCTGTTCAGTATTTTTTAGGAGTAATTCATGGCAAGGACCCTTGCACTTTGTTTTGCCTTGATGCTTAGCGCGTGCAGTGTTGCCGCGCCTGCACAAGCTGAGTCGCTGCTGACAACGAAGCAGCGGTTCAGTATGCCTAGCTACAAAACCGTGGGTGGCCGCACCATTAAACAGTTACAAGTCGGTTGGGAAAGCTATGGCAAACTGAATGCCGCGAAAGATAATGCCATTTTAATTACCCATTATTTTTCAGCGACCTCCCATGCCGCTGGTAAATATCATCCCGATGACGCGGCGCCCGGTTATTGGGATGCGATTATCGGCCCGGGCAAGGCCATCGATACCAATCGTTATTTTGTGATCAGCGTTGATAGCCTGGCCAACCTCAATGTTCACGACGACAATGTCATCACCACCGGTCCGGCAACCATTAACCCGGATACCGGCAAACCCTATGGTTTGAGCTTCCCGGTAGTAACCATAAAAGACTTTGTTAATGTACAAAAAGCGGTGTTAGAAAGCCTGGGTGTTAAAAAGCTGCATGCTGTAATAGGCCCTTCGATGGGCTCCATGCAGGCCATTGAATGGGCGGCAAGCTACCCGGAATGGATCCCACGGATGATTTCAGTGATCGGCGCCGGCGACAGCGATGCCTGGACAACAGCCGCACTGGAACAGTGGGCCATACCTATTCGTCTGGATAAAAACTGGGCAAATGGCGACTATTACCAAGGCGACGCGCCGGTAGATGGTTTGGCGGCTTCCTTAATGCTGATCACGCAACAAGCATTAACGCCGGCCTTTTTCAATCAACAAGGCGAACAGTTCGACTATCACCCGTTGGAAACCGGCCCGTTAAACAGCATTACCCAACAACATTCAATCGTAAAGTGGTTGGACAGTCGCGCTCGCAGTCGCGCGGCTAAAATGGATGCCAATCACCTGTTATATCTGGTCAGAGCCTGCCAGCTGTTTATGGCCGGATACGGTGACAACCTGAAACAAAGCCTGGCAGCCGTAGAAGCGAAAAGCTTATTTTTACCTGCTAGCACCGACCTGCTTTTGATGCCGTACATGGCAGAAAAAGCCCACAAACAACTATTGGAAAATGGTAAAGACAGTCGCTACAGCGAGCTTTCTGGCCAGTTAGGACACCTTGAGGGCGTACTGCGCATTGCTGAGCAAGCCGACACCATTCAAGCGTTTCTTCAGTATTAGGACCGTATTATGCAAAAACTTTCCCTTGCCTTGATTGGCGCAGCGCTTGCCTCTGGCAGCTGTACCTCGATAGCTGCTGACAGCCTGCCAGTGCTGAATCTGGATACTGCACAACTCACCGTTTCCGGCTTGTCGTCAGGTGGCTATATGGCTACGCAATACCATATTGCCAACAGCGACAAAGTCATAGGCGCTGCCATGCTGGCGTCAGGCCCGTATTACTGTGCGACCAATGATATTGGCGTTGCGCTTGAACGGTGTGTTAACAAAGTCGACACGCCCATCGACGTCAATGCGCTTAATGCGCAAGCAAAAAAGTGGGCTGACTCCGGTGCTATTGCACCACTAGAAGGGTTAAAGAACAGCAACGTGTGGTTGTTTCACGGCACCGCCGATACCCGGGTAAACAGTAAAGTCAGTGACGCCTTGTTCGCCCAATACCAGCAATGGGTGCCCGAGACCCAGTTGACCTACGTGAATGACCAACCGTTTGCCCATGTGTTTCCTACGCTGGACCAAGGGGGCAGTTGTACTGAATCGGCCTCACCCTACGTTGGCAAGTGCGAATACGATGCGGCGGGCGAATTACTGAACGCCCTGTTGGGCGAATTAACGCCTCCCGATGAAAGCCTGTCGGGTACGGTGGTAACACTGGATCAACAGGCCATCGCTGGCGATAACGCCAATACCATGGGTGATGAAGCCTATGCCTATATTCCTGCCGATTGCGCGGCGGGTGAAGCGTGTCGCGTGCACGTTAGCTTTCACGGCTGTAATCAATATTCCGATGCGGTTAACCTGGCCTATGTAGAGCAAACGGGGCTGAACCGCTGGGCTGACGACAATCAAATCGTCGTATTGTATCCTCAAACCAAAAAGTCACTGCTGATGCCAATGAATCCTCAGGGATGCTGGGATTGGTGGGGCTATACCGGCGACCAGTACGCCACTAAAAACGGGCCGCAGCTCAAAGCGGTTGATGCACTCATTTCTCATCTTGCCAAACGTTAAGGATTCTTCATGTCTTCGTATAATGTCTTCATTACCGGTGGTGCCAGTGGTATTGGTTATGGTATTGCCGAGCGCCTTGCAGCAAAAGGGCACCATATTTTGATTGCCGATATTAATTTAGACGCAGCAACAGCCGCAGCGGATAAACTAAAAGCTGCCGGAGGCAGTGCCCAACCAGTCGAAATCGATGTCACAGATGCAGCCGGCGTAGCCGCATTGCCAGAAAAATTAAAAGACACGCCGGTAGATATTCTGGTAAACAATGCCGGTATTCAACATGTCTCGAAAATTGAGGATTTCCCGCCCGAGAAGTGGCAGCTATTGATCAACATTATGCTGGTAGCCCCTGCCCTGCTCACTCAGGCTTTTCTGCCGCATATGCGCAGCAACAATTTTGGCCGCATAATTAATATTGGTTCTATTCACTCGGTTGTTGCTTCCCCCTTTAAATCAGCTTATGTAGCCGCCAAACATGGTCTGCTGGGCTTTTCTAAAACTATTGCACTGGAAACCGGTGACTGTGATGTCACCATTAATACCGTGTGTCCTGCTTATGTCAAAACGCCGCTGGTTGAAAAGCAAATAGCGGCACAAGCGAAAGAAAACGGTATCACCGAAGAAGAAGTGGTTAACAAGATCATGTTGGAGCCGATGCCGAAAAAAGCCTTTATCAGCCTGGAAGAGCTGGGTGACACAGCAGACTTCCTGATAAGCAGTGCAGCACGCAACATCACGGGTCAAACTCTCATCCTCGACGGAGGCTGGACCGCCCGCTAAGTTTCTCACACCTATTTTGCCGGTGTAGGCCAGATAGCGCCTACACCGGCTTTATTTTGCTTCACTGGTTATGGTAATGTCGCCCCAGTAAATGGGGAAATTACACACATGCCTTATAAAACCGTTGGATTAATCGGTAAAGCGGCCCACAAAGGGGCGCATGCAAGCTTAAATGCATTGGCCGACTATTTACGCGCTAAGCATTGCACCATTCTGGTTGAAGAAACCGTTGCCGCAGAAATGGACTGCGACGATTTTACCGTTTGTGATTTAGTCACCATTGGTAAACAAGCCGACCTGGCAGTCGTTGTAGGTGGCGACGGCAATATGCTTGGCGCAGCCCGCGTACTTTCCCGATTTAATATTCATGTGGTCGGCGTCAACCGCGGGAACCTTGGCTTTCTTACCGATATTCACCCCGACGAAGTCGTTCAGCAGATGGATTTGATCTATAACGGCGAAACCATGGTGGAGCAGCGCTTTCTGCTGGAAGTAGAAGTGTACCGCCACGAGCTTCTGAAAAGTAATAATTCCGCCGTCAATGAAGTCGTTCTTCACCATGGCAAAGTCGCCCATATGATGGAGTTCGAAGTGTTCATTGACGATCACTTCGTATTCAGTCAGCGTTCCGATGGGCTTATTGTCGCCACCCCTACTGGCTCCACGGCTTATTCTCTGTCGGGCGGCGGACCAATTTTAATGCCTCACCTGGATGCACTAACCCTCGTACCTATGTTCCCACATACTCTGAGTAGTCGCCCAATTGTAGTTGACGCCAACAGCACAGTCTCTATGCGTGTATCCAAGGTCAACTCTGACAGTTTGCAGGTGAGTTGCGACAGCCACATTGTGCTGCCGGTGCTGCCAGGCGACGAGATTCGCGTGCGCAAAGGCAACAACCGGCTGTCTATGGTGCACCCGAAGGGCTATAACTACTTCAACGTACTGCGAAAAAAGTTAGGCTGGGGTAGCAAGCTGTATTAAGCGTCATTCTTTACCGCGTTGACTGAGCAACTAAAGCAGCTTTCCAGAGCCTCTTGTAACTCATCACCGGTGAAGGGTTTAGTGAGCCTTGCTTCTATCAGTTTTTTCTCCGTGCTGTCCCACCCAGCCTCATCACTGTAGCCACTCATTAACTGAATGTGGCACTTTAATTTGTGCTCCCGAATAAAAGAAACCAGTGCCAAGCCACCGCCATCTGGCATTTTGATATCTGACAGCAACAAGTCTACCGGGGCATCGAGTAATTGCTGTTTGGCATCAGCAACGGTTGTCGATACCCGGGTTTGGTAGCCTAGTTTGTCGAGTTGGGTTGCAAACAATCTGGCGAGCAGCTCTTCATCGTCAACGATCAGGACGGTTTTGGATTCACTTGGCTCACTTGTCAATACAGGCTGTTCTGTCGGTCGCTTGCGCTGCGTTGGAAAATACAAGGTAAACACCGTACCCTCGCCGGGCTTACTGTTGCAAACCACACTACCGCCCAGGTTTTTCATGTAGGCAAGTACTTGCGCTAATCCAAGACCTGTACCCTGCTTACCTTTCGTCGTTACAAATGGCTCAAAAATGCGAACAAGCATGTCGGGGTGAATACCTGTACCGTCATCCTGAATTGCCAGTATGGCGTAGTTACCCGGCGCGATACCCAGAACTTCCGCTTGTTCGTTGTCGAGTTTCTCTGCCTGCGTTGTCAGTATAATACTGCCATCAGGCTTTGTTGCATGAACGGCATTGACTACCAGATTTAGCAAAACATGTTCAAGTTGTTCAGACTCAATGAGTGCGGGCAACCCTTTTTCGCACGCATGAAAAGTTAGCGTTCGCTGTGAAGCGGCTTGTTGAAAGTTGGGAAGCATACTGTCGATAACGTCATTGAGGTCGACGAATGAGGTCTTTTTATTGTCTTTGGTTGAAAATACCAACAGTTGTTTTATCAGTGTTTTGGCGCGCTCACCTGCACTCACAATTTGCTTCATGTAGGCCTGTAAATCACCGTCGACCTCAGACGCGACAAGTTGACCGTAGCCAACAATGATCCCCAGAATATTGTTGAAGTCATGAGCGACGGTACCGGTTAACTGACCCAGGGCTTCCAATTTCTGGGATTGAATAAGACGCTGTTCCTGAGCTTTTTCCCGGCTCAAATCGCGTAGCAGCACCAGGCAGGCATCCAGGGTAACCTCGCGATCTTCTGGCAACCTCACAACAGTTACGCTGACCGGGAAGCTCTCTCCATTACTGCGTGTTCCAGCAACTTCCATGGCATATTGCTGCGTAGGTGCCTGATGAAGACTTTGTGCATCTACAGCTGGCAAAAACTGCTGTATATCTCGTTTCTCTGGTAATGGGAGCCCTTCAGTAAACAAATTCAGGAATGCGGGATTACAACTGGTCACCTTCCCTTGGATGTCCAGCGTCGCCAGCGCATCGGGAATATTATCAACGACGAGCGCTCTCTCCAGTCGCTGATAATCTGAGAACGCCTTAGCTTTGCCTAACTCCTCTTTCAGGAACAACTGGGCGACCAAACCGGCAACAATGGTTACAAAATTCTCTTCGTCTACCTGCCATTCTCGTTTTTGGCGCAGTTCTTCCACACACACTACGCCGACTATCTCGCCGTCTTTAACTATGCATGCATCCAGCATAGACTTTACGCCGTAAACCAGCAGGTAACTCTCGGCCAATTCACGGGTATTGGGATGATTTACTGCATCGTACGCGTTGATTCGACTATGACACTTGAGTGCATTAAAGTAAGTAGGAATATCCTTTACATTTATTACAGACCCAGCGCTAAAACTGTGTGTGTTAGCATCGTAGATTGATTCACACACCAACTGTTTACTATTCGCACTCAGGCTCCAGACACTCACTCTACTTGCATCCAGTACCCTGCTGGTCGCTTTACAAATGAGGTGTATAGAATCTATCCAGCTGCCCGCGACAATGTGTTCATGTTGCACTAACCCGGCAAGGGCATCACCCTGGCCTCTAACCCGTTTTTGAGCTTGCTGTTTGGCTTCCATTGCAGATTGGATTGTCTCAAGTGCCTGCTGACTTCGGGCTTGTTCAAGCGCTGCACTTTGAATGCCTGCCGCGGTCATGAGTAGCTGATGATGTTCCTCACTGTGACTGGACATTGCGGGCGTATTCGCTGACCACACCACAACAGCCCCAAGTAACTGTCCGGCATTGGCAGTGGGAAACACAAGAAGCACCTGACTGCCATGACCTTCAACGGGAATTGCCTGCCACGCTTTTTCTTGCTCTAGTACAGACGACGCCATGGCATAATTGACCGATTCAGTGAGTAACTTGCCAAAAGTGGTTATCTGTTGGGGATCGTCTGTTACACAGTACTTTTCTGCTAATGTGTAATCAGACACACCCCGCTGATAAACCGCTACACCCAACGCGTCGTAGGTTGTCATAAACGCCTGAGACAAGTTACGTAGGCACACGGCAAGATTGGGTTCGGTCAGAAAAGCATGCTGAATAGATGCCACTTGCCACAGCAGCCTGGACTTATCCTGCAACTGCGAATCCGTTCGGCTTAAACGGAACTGATTCGCCAGATACAGCGACATTCCCCAAAATAGTAATAATGAAGCGGTTAGCGGAACGCCATAGCGAACAAGATTAGCGCCGCTCAACCATCCCAGACTGGAATTAAACACATTGATTTGCCAATGCCTGCCAGCCCAATCGAAGTTAGCAACGCCACTGATACCCTGCTGAACTGAATTGTGCTGTTCAGGGCCAGCCAAAACCACATACTGATTAGCCGGATCGGTGACATCCTTGATTTCAAGGGTGGCGGTTTGATGTAACTGGAGTACCGAGGACATGATCACCGTGAGGTCGATAACCCCCACCACCACACCTTTCAGGTTGCCAATTTGCCCATTTAATGTGCCTGATTGCTCGTAGCTAACCGGACTGATCAACAAAACGCCTCGATGATTGTTTTGCACCAGTGTTATGGGCGGTGTAGCAGTCGCTTTTTCCCTTTGTATCGCTGCATTTATTGCTAATCGCCGCGAAGGGTTTGCATAGATATCTAACCCTACTGCTTTAATATTGGGTTCCAAAGGCGTGATATGTAACACCACGATTTTAAAATCTCCCAGCCGCTTTACGTCACTGTTACTTCCTGACTCAGAAGGCTGATGGATAGCAATAGGCCTGTCTTCAATCACGCTGTTCAACTGAGCTTGAATCGCGGCCAGGTTATAATCATTTACCTTGGGGTTCCAGCTTAAACTCAGGCCTTCTTCATTCTTTAAAAAAGGCTGTGTATACCAATTAAATATGGTTTTATCGACGTTCTGATCGCCGGAAAAAAACTGAGAAATGACGAAGATGGCGTCGTCGATATGCAGCAATCGGTTATCAATATCCCGACTGATTAACTGAGCAACTTCCTCCAGCTCCAGTTTTCTTGCATAACGCTCACCTTTATTGGTGAACACCACAATGGCCGCGATGACCAAACCGACAAATACTAAAAACACTGAAACCCGCCGCCACTCTCTAGGTTCATTGCTTACGTATAACAACTGGGTGGTCAACGGCGTAATGACAATAGCGCCAAGGAACAGGCTACACCACCAGAAAAAGAACTGTTCGGCATAATTTGACGGCTCAATGCTGGTTGTAAGCATCAGTCCGACAACCAATACCAACAACAAAGCCGGTGCCGCCAGGCCTACCACCGAGACAAAACCGGCAAATTGACCTGACGACGTAAAATACACCGGTCGTAGTACCGGTGACAGCACATTTAACAAAACAATAGCGACTAAAGGGCTCAAACAATTCAGCAACGTGAATGTAAGCCACTGCCAGGCAGGCAACTTTCCCCAATCAGACAACAACACAAGCAAGATGGTGCTGATCACATTAGCGATCATTACGATCGATATGCGTCGCCAGCCGTGCATCAACAAAAAGCTCAATGCAATACCATACCCCAACGCGAAGCCAATCGAGGGCGCTTGTATAGGGTCAGAAATCACCACGCTGGACAATGACAAGAGCGCCATTATTGCGCACCACATCATCCAATACACTTGTGAAAATTTCATCGAATTAATATTCGGGTTGAGCGTTTTATTCATATTTTTTCGATTATATCGATTTTATCGCTTGAAAGGATAATAAAGTCTTTTAGAATAGAATCATACTTTAGTCAAAAAACAAACAATCATGACTGACAATAACGTGTTGCTATCGCCGAGTGAAGCGGCAGAACTCCTGAACGTTTCACCGGTTACACTCAGACAATGGTCTCAAAAAGGGCGAATTCCGTTTCAAATTACGCCAGGAGGTCATCGACGTTATAAAAGATCAGAGTTGTATTCGTTTGCGAAAATCATGGGTATGGAGCTCAGTGACCCCTCTGCCCCCGCCCAAACGGACTTTGTGCCTGGTAAACCCTTGCAATCCCTGTCGATTCTCATTGTTGATGACAACAAAGAACTGTGCGAATTCCTTAAAGTCATGTTGGAACGATATGAGCCCAACTGGCAAATCACCCTTGCGCATGACGGTTTTGAAGCAGGTCTTCGCGTGCAGCAACTCAAACCCGATGTAATGATTGTAGATCTCAATCTTCCAGGCCTCAATGGCGATGAGTTGTGCTTAAATATCAAATCTATAGACGACCTGAAGCACGTCAGATTAATCGGGATGAGTGGCATGATAGACGCAGCAGGGATTGATCAGTTCTTGCGTGCCGGCGCAGAAATCGTGTTGGAGAAACCAATAACCCAAGAAGACCTCACCAAATCGATTACATCGATATTTAGAGTTAAATAACATAAAAATCGATATTGACATCGATTTAATCGATACTATAATTCAGCTCATCGAATTTACATTAGATGTTTGCGCTTTTTTCCACTAGCAATGGTCGGCTTATCGCAACATTTACGCGCGTGTTGTTACCCTGAGTGCAGATTTAACGAAGCCAGTGTAAGACGCCCCCGTAACCACGAGGATGTACCTGATGAGTGCGCCAAACAACTTGCTAATTGACCAGGTTTTTCGACTGGCTGCTGAGCAAAGCCGCGACGCCATTCTAATCAGCGACAAAGACAATCAAATTATCTACGTCAACAACATGTTCAGCCAACTCACTGAATACACCGAAGATGACGTGATTGGAAAAAATCCAAGTATATTAAAATCGGGTATTCAAACAGACGAGTACTACACGCAACTATGGGCAACAATCGCGCAAAAAGGCGAGTGGCGTGGTGAACTTTGGAATCGTGCCAAGAGCGGGCGACTGTTTTACGAGCACCAGCACATCATGGCAATTGCTGATGACAGTGGCGCCACGCAATATTACATATCAATATTTTATGACCGCACTCGCCAGCTTCGAGAGGCACAAACGAAGCGGTTTAACGAACGATATGACCGAAAAACACAACTGCCAAACGAACGAAAACTTCAGGAATATGTGAAAAGCCTGTCAAAAAATCAGCAAACATCGTTCACTTATATCACTTTCAATTACCTGGACCTGAAAGACATTAACTCAACCTATGGCACTGAGTTTGGTGATTTGTTTTTGTCAGAAGTCGCACTGCGAATTAAATCGTTGGGGCACCGTAAATTCTTTGCTGCACGCATAAGCGGCGGGCAGTTTGCCCTGATTACGCCCTATCAAAGCCAACAGCCAGAGCGCTTAAGTGCACTTCAACATATCGCCAGAGAACTCAAAGCCCCCATCGTGGTACAAGACCGGGAAATCTTCCCGCAAGTAGAGATTGGCGTGTTGGAACAGGCCCATGAGCATGAATTTAACCTCGAGTTATTTACTCACTCAGAGCACGATTCACATCGCGACTCCGTATCATCAAATCAAGATTTTTACTACATTAATCAGAGCAATAAAGACAAAATTAAAGATGAATTCGAGCTCGCCCAGCGACTTCAACTGGCATTGAAAAATGACGATTTTGAGATTTATTTTCAACCACAGGTAAACAGCGTGGATCAAAGTATTCTGGGAGCTGAAGCCTTACTGCGTTGGTTTACGCCATATGGTCAGATTTCACCTGGCGAATTTCTACCTGTCGCGGAAAAATACAACTTGATGAACAAGCTCGATGAGTACGTGGTAAACAAGGTTTTTGAGCACATTCATCGAGCCAAAACGAGACGAATTCAATTGCCGCGGATTGCGATAAACATTTCGGATCAATTGATACCGTTGAACGTAATCGAAGCACTCATGGCGAAGCACAACATTCAGCCTGACGACTTTGAACTGGAGATCACGGAAAAACTCATCGCCGCCCACGATGACGAAACCAACCTGTTTTTACAGGCTTTCAAAGACCGTGGTATTCATACGTCAATTGATGATTTTGGAACGGGCTATTCGTCTTTGGCCAGACTTCGGCATCTCAAGGTCAACAAACTGAAAATAGACAAATCTTTTATCGATCACATTGAATCCAGTCTTCAGGACAGGGAAATACTACTGTCGATTATTGGTATTGGTAAAGCACTGAAATTAACCGTATTGGCGGAAGGTGTGGAAACCCCCTGCCAATGGGAATTTTTGCAGCGCAGTGGTTGTGATTTAATTCAAGGCTTCCTGTATTCAAAACCGGTTGACTTACCTACTTTGCTATCGCTATTGGCAGAGGGCCCAGTGCACAATGATCCGGAAACCGTGCAATGCGAGCTCGTTACCCATTGCCATTCCACAAACCGTGGTTAACGCCGAGACGCGGAAAGCAGACACACCTTGTAATGAATTAACACTTGAAGATTGTCTGCCCTAAAGTGACTATTAGGTTGTTGGATTGTATGAATAAGAGATGGACCATTGCTCACCTTTACCGCTGTGTCACTGCGTTACCCCACTGCGACTATTTTTAATAATCTCACTCTGAATTTGCCGGAGAAGCGGGTTGTCATCACCGGAGAAAATGGCAGTGGCAAAACCACGTTATTAATGCTCGCCGCTGGCCTGGTAGCGCCAGACGCCGGCGTGGTAGCTTTCGACAACCACCTGGTCACGTCACAACAAAACAAGCAGCGTATTGGTATTAGTGCCAGTAAAGTGGCTTTGCCAACATTTTTCACCTCTCGCGAACTGCTTGATTTTCATTGCCACATGCATCAATGCACGTTGGACTTAACAATGGCAGAGCAACTCGGGTTTTCACCGTTTTTGCAAACCAGGGTATCCGATCTCTCATTGGGCAATTACAAAAAACTCAGTTTACTTACCGCCTTGCTTCACGAGCCGGATTTACTGTTGCTGGACGAACCCACAAATGGCCTGGATGACGATGCCCGCCATGCAATGAACGCTATTCTGTCGGATTTTACCGGACAATTGGTTATAGCCAGTCACGATACTGCGCTGCTGTCTTTGTCATTTGATCGCGAAATCCCCATGCAACACATTCGCGGAGTATCCTAGTGCAATACTGGCAATTCCGTCTAACCGTATACCAACGACATCTGGAAGCCTGGTTAAATACCATCAAACAAGCAGCTACCGGGGTGGTATATTTATTTCCAATGGCAATGCCAGCTTTACTGATGTTGCCTTTATTAGCACTGGGTGTCATGGCAGACTCAGCGACTTCCACCCAGCAATATTGTCTGGCATTGTGGGGCTTTCTATTGCTAACGCACAGCTGGGTCATCCTCCAGAAAGACGGCATTCTTGCCACACCCTATGAGCACTACCACAATGGCCTCCCCTTATCGACGATAAAGCGTAAAGTCACCACCGCACTGCTTACTGTTTATGCTTCCCACGTCTTTGTCGCTGGTCCGATACTGTTGTTTTTAATTATGGCAATTGGGAACGTTGACTTGTTGCTGACTGAGCCAGTATCCATGTCGCTACATCAACTTTTCCCCATAGCCGCAGCCTGTTTACTAAGCGTGCAGGTAATTCGGTTGGCCCTATTTAGTCGCTACCCCATAATCGGCTTAATTTTGGGACCATTGATGACATTGCCATTACTGGGTGAAGTAGCAAAGCCGCTGGTTATTATAGTCTGGTCAGGCGTGTTGTTCGCTGAGCAAAAAATACCTGCTTTCCGACTAGGTCTGCCCCTGCTCCTTAAGGGATTACTTCGGTTCTTCTTGCAGGCAGACATCGCACAAGCCAACAAAGTCATGCTACGACTTATCTCACTGCTTATCCTGTTAATTTGCGCTCAGGTGTTTATGCAAGCGGTCAACCTGGATGCAGCCATTGCGGCCGGCTATCTTTTTAGTTTCATCATGGCTGTGCTGCTGGGCAGTAAATTACTGGATACGCTTCAAGTGAAAGCGCAACACCAGTTCTATTTGGACTCACTGCCCGTTACTCGTTCAACCCAGTCAACGTTGGCGGTAATTTACAGTACACTTTACTGTATACCGCTGCTCGCACTGATCCTATGGTTCGACAGTTTTAACCTGTCACACTGGGTATTGCTGCTTGCGCTGTTGGTCGTCACCAAGGTCGGTATACTATTGAGTCAAAAGTATTTTTTAATTTTCCCCTGCTGCGCGGCAATCGTTGCCTGGTGGGTGTTTTAAAAATATTCTCCACACAGATCTTTACATCACAAAAATACTGTATATATTTACACGTACTGTATAAATATCGAGTTAGTTATGTTATCTCATCTTTCGGTTAAGAATTTCGCGGTCGTTAAAGAAGTCAATATAGCATTTGAGTCTGGAATGACAGCGGTCACCGGTGAAACCGGTGCGGGTAAGTCTATTGCCATTGACGCACTGAGCCTTTGTATGGGCGAACGCGCAGACGCGTCTGCAGTGCGCAAAGGCGCGGACAAAGCTGAAATTATTGCGTACTTTTCATTGCTGGACAGCCCGAAAGCCAGAGACTGGTTAGACGAAAATGACCTGGTACTGGACGATGACGCTAACACGTGTTTTATACGCCGCCTGATTTCAAAGGAAGGACGCTCAAAAGCCTTCATCAACGGTGTTCCTGTTGCGCTACAACAATTAAAGCAGTTGGGTCAGTACCTGATAGCAATACACGGCCAAAATACCCATTTACAGCTCCTTAAAGACGATGTTCAACGTAAACTTGTTGATGATTTTGCCGCTAACCATAAAGCGCTTGAAGACACTCGCGCTGCCTACCAACACTGGCAGGGCCTGGCAAAAGAGTTAAACCGATTACAGGAAGCCGCGCAGCAACGTGCCGATCGCGAGCAGTTGCTGAGTTATCAGGTGTCAGAACTGGATGATTTTGCCCTTGAAGACGGTGAATTTACCGAATTGGAAGCGGAGCACAAACGCCTGAGTAATGGTCAGACGTTACTGGAGCAAGCGCAGATGAGCTTCTACAACCTGTATGAATCAGACGAGTTTAACGCATTAAAAGCCATTCAGACCAGTATGGATAAGCTGGCCGATTTGCAGGAACACGATCCAGCCCTGGCGCCCATAGTCACAATGCTTAACGACGCCTCCATTCAGGTTGAAGAAGCAGCCCACGAACTGCGCAGCTATTGTGACCACCTTGAGATTGACCCACTACGCCTACAACAGGTTGAAAAGCGCTACAGTACAGCACTGGAACTGGCCAGAAAGCATCAGGTAATGGCGGAAGAATTATACGCCTACCATCAGACCTTAAGCTCAGAATTGGCGAACCTAAATGCTGACAGTGAACGTCTCGACGAATTAAATACCGAATTGGAAGCGGCGCACCAGGCGTTTCTCGCCTCCAGTAAAGCGTTGTCCGAAAGCCGCGTAAAAGCCGCAGCAAAACTGGCAAAGCAGGTAGAAGTACAAATTCGTACGTTAAACATGCCTCATGCCACTTTCACCATTGACGTTGCTTACACCCCGACAGCCAAACCGTCAGCGATTGGCATGGACGAGATAGCCATGCTGGTATCAACAAATCCCGGTCAGGCTGCCGACAGACTCGACAAAGTGGTATCGGGTGGTGAATTGTCTCGAATTGGGCTGGCCTTGCAGGTCATCAGTCGAGACAGTGACCTGACACCTACGTTGATATTTGACGAAGTTGACACAGGTATAAGTGGGCCCACTGCGTCAATTGTCGGGCAATTACTCCGCCGGTTAGGTAAAGAGAATCAGGTAATGTGTGTCACTCACCTGCCTCAGGTTGCCGCACAAGCACACAACCAGTTGTTTGTAACAAAAACCACAGACGGTAATGAAACACAAACGCACATTCTGGCGCTGACTGAACAAGCCAGAATTGATGAACTAGCGCGTCTACTGGCAGGCGATAAAATAACGCCAAATGCACTGGCGAATGCTCGTGAACTTTTAGAAAATGTCCAACCGAACTAATTGCCGTTTTGTGGGTCGAAGTTGACGTACTGGCACGGAGCGATTAGCATGCTCAACGTCCAGTATGTCTGAGATACCGACTATAGGCTTAATATAGCGGTTCTTTGGCCCACTATAACGATTACAAACTGTTTTAATTGGATTTTTCTGTTAATGAAGCTGTCTCACCTGATTGTTGTGCTTTCGCTCACTGTATTTACCAGTGCATGTTCAAATTGGATTTATCGTATAGATATTCCGCAAGGAAACTTTCTTGACGATAAAGACGTTAAGAAACTGCGTGTTGGTATGACCAAGGAACAGGTAGAGTTTGTACTCGGACGCCCTATTCTAAGAGACGCGTTTGATCAGGACACCTGGTACTACTATTACGAAATGAAGCGCGGCATGGAAAAGCGCGGTGAAGATTTTGAAAAGAATATGGTCATTACCTTCGTAGACGGAAAAGTAAGTACGGTTACCGGTGACTTTGAACTGTCCGAAGATTTCAACACGCCGTTAGATCAAGAATAACGTCGTCACGAAACACTTAGAAAGCGACTTCATGTCGCTTTTTTTATAGCCGCTAATTACTTGCTGGTTCAGGCCGCTCACATCAATCAACAGCTACATTGTCACTCAGAGCCGGTCTGTTCATCCCCTCGGCCTGAGCTTATTCCTCGACTGGCACAATTTCAAATTTATGTATCGCGATCCAGCCATCTATATACATGGTTTTAGGGCGTCGACCTGCATAAACAACACCCTGTTCAAAGTATTGATTTACCGTACTAATTGGCAAGATTAACTCATCGGTTTTGAAAAAATTACGCCGCATGGCGGCATCATATTGTACATGTTTACGGGGAGAAACCGGCGTAGTATGAGCGATGTTCCCGACCTTAAAAACGATTGTATCCTCATTCACCCTAAGCACTTTTAAAGGAATGTACCGATAAATGGGATCAGAAGCGGGGTTTATCTGGTAATAATCGACGAACAAAAAGTCATTTCGCTGCATCGTTGCATAGACATGCTGACTCTCCTGTTCAGCCCGATACTCCATTACGCCGTATACAACACAGCCGAGTATTAATAACGACGTGGTCACATGTGCTTTCACACTGTTTCCAATCAGGGTGGCAAGCCCTACGAACGTTTGCCAGACACGAATCAGTGACCTTATTCCGTTGCCATTGATCGCCTCTGTACCTTGCAGATCCCGATATACCATTGCGCAAATAGTCCTGTTTTTGCCCGGTTATCTTTACCCTAAACCACAACTGGTCAATATCAAAGCGATTATTTTCAGCATCAACTAACTAAACACAGTTGCTGATAAAATCGGTAAATTTAGCATCAAATCCAACGTATTTATCATTAAAACCAGGAAAAAACAGATTTTTCGCTGAAAT
>NZ_CFIDRX010000072.1:0-20132 GCF_984433645.1 Marisediminitalea sp. | reverse complement strand
TCACTTCAATTAATGACGTGTTTGGCCGAACCAGTTTATACAACCGGGTACTATAGGCCAAAACCGGTAAGCCAGCCGCTACCAGGCACAATACCGCAAACAGCGGAAACCCTGCAATAAGACTGACCAGTCCGGCTAATACACATGCCGGGATTGCCAGTGGTACGATAAAACTTGGCCATTCACGCAAAGGAATTCGGCGGTCTTTTACCGAGGCCAGATTAGACTGACCTCGCCAGATTTCTTTCTCAAACATGGCGCCTAACTGTTTGTCTTCACCAATGTGAATATATTGCGCCGCGCTGGTATAAAACAGCTCTCCCAGTTGATTTACCTTATCGGTAAAGTAGTAATCTTCGCAAGTGATCAGGTGCTCCGGGAATTGCCCGGCCTGGTAGAAGGTGTCTTTGGCTAACAACAGGTTGCGTCCGGGCAGGAAGTCGACTGTACAGTCTACCTCAGCGTTACTCAGTGCGACCCGAATGTGTTCAAGCGGCGTGGGGGCGTCTGAGGGTATCTGCATCGCGCTGACTAATTTAGTGCCAGGACGTTCGGTAAGTATCTTCATACATGCTGTCAGCCAATTGCGAGACAAGTGGATATCGGCATCCAGAAACGCTAAATAGTCGCCGCCAGCAACCTGTGCTCCCCTATTCCTCGACGCGGAAATGGTGTGCTCTGGTTCGGCAAACAACACTTTAAACGGCACGTTACCGCAGGCCTCCCGCAGTGCTTCGGACACCTCGGTGTTTTGTGAAACCAGAATAATTTCCATGGATGCGACCGGGTATTCCTGCTGCGCAATCGACATCAACGTGTCCTTGAGCATTTCTTCCCGGCCCTTATGAGGAATAACAAATGTCACCGTATTGGCTGTCATTGTAGTTTCCTCCGCAGTGCCGGAATGCGCTTTTGCAGCTGTTGCCATTCGCGTTTCACTGACAGTTTCTTCACCACATGTGAAACGTAATCTGGCCAGCCTTGATCTCGTTGAATGTTCGTTGATAAGACCGCAGATACATCTACCGGATTAGGCTGCGTGTTACTTTCAACGGTATCGATACCGTAATTTTGCATTAACAGCGCCAGGATACGCGTGTAGTGTTTTTCGTCGCTTTGCGTGATCGCTTGCACAACATACTGCTTAATTTCTGTGGCTTTGGCGCGATAGCTAACTGCCCGTGTTGCGTCTGCATAGGTCGCAGCAATACACAACACAGCGACTTTACGCAGGTCCTGGGCCGACCAGGTCTGATTGGGGTATTCCAGAATGTCCGGCTTTTCCAGGTAGGGGTATTCGTTTTCCGCCATCCAGTCTGCGTAATGCAACAGGCAGGCAATTGCATACTGGTAGTCGTGATTTTTGCCAATGTGCTGTTGAATGTCGAGATAGCGGCATACGGCTTGTAAAAACACCGTATAAAACCAGCAGTTTTCAACGTTTGCCAAATCCCGGGTGCCTGCAATGTCGTCGTCAGGTGCAATCGTCTGTTTAATGATATAAGCAACGCGCTGAATATATTGACTGTCATTGGTAATTTCGTAACTGTCCAGCAGCGCCATCATGTAGTTTGCAGTGCCTCTGTCGAGAGGGTACGCACCGCTGGCGATGTCTTTTAAATCGATCCGATAACGGTTTTTATAACTGAGTAACAAACCAAATAAAGTATCGTCGCCCTCGTAGACCGTAGATATCCACTCGGTTAAACCTAACACCGCCTGCTGCGCAGCCTGACAACCGGTTAGAAAGTAATACAGCTGTAAGCCGGTGGTGTAGCAGTGTTGACCACCTGGACCACCGCCGCCCGCGTGGTCCTGATACGCGTTGCCTGTATGGTGTTTTGAGTAGGTTCTGTGCGTAGCCGTCTCGGCGGGCAAATAGTGATCCGTGTGCCAGAATAAACCGCGGTTGTATTCCGGCTTGTCGAGGTCGGTGTGGTAAATATCAATATCGATAACGTGTCGGGCCAAATCGTCAGCCAGCTCACGCCAGCGTTGATCACCAGTGAGCAGCCATTGCTTCAAAAAGCCAAATAGTGGGTCATACTGGTTGTTATAGTGCGACGTAAACAGCGTGTCACCACTATAACCCGCTGTTTCATGATCGGCGTACAGGTCACCAAAATGTCGCCAGCCGAACTCGTCAATGGCTTCACGCTTGGCAAAAAATGAGTCAGGGCCTTCTACGCCAGCGTTTATCACGGATTGCAGGGGATCGTCCAACAAACGTGCAGACAAGCGGGGAATGACATCGCATTGGCTGACCCATGCAGGGTTAAGCATTGCTTGGGCAATAACCACTGCCGACGCAGATTCAACCTGAATGGTCAGGCTATGTGTTTTCTGCTCGCCAGGCTGAAGCTCTACAGGCGCTTCGGATTCTGATTGAAATAGCGACCAGGAAATTGTGCCGGGCTCTGCGGTCAATGCAGTAGGAAAATTCTGCCAGAAACGGTCAGGCCTCATGATTACATGGGTACCATCCGCCGACAATCTGGCTGTTGGTACAGGGCGATGTGGCGATGCGTGTTCGCTATCGTCCACTTTCAGCAATGTGGACCCATTTACAATTGATGATGTGCGGTTATGGTTTACGTGATTAGGACTATTCCAGTTTTCGCCGCCACTGGAACGTTGCCACAGCTGCGCCTGTTCACTGATTGCCATGAAAGGCTGCTCGGGAGAGACTTGTAAGCTGGCTTCTGCATTTTGTTGTGACACTGAAATAGCCAGACTGTCAATTAACAGGCTGCGCTGTTCACCCAGGTCCCATGTGCCGCCATTGTGCTCGGCCGGATTTGTATTCGTCAGTGATGTCGTCACCGTAACTATGCCAGTAGAAGGCTGAAATACCAGCCGGGCCCTGAGCTCTACAGCTGCAAAATCGGTCTGCTCTGGAATGAGCGTGTAATCGAGTGACAGGTTGATAAACGCTGGGGCGCCGTCCTGCTGATCGTAATATTTAGGCTCTACATGCCAGTGTGTTAACTGGCACGCACTGTGACTGAAAACGCCTCGGAACGTATTTTGACATGACAGCGAATAATGCTTTTCAGCAACGCTTATGTCGCAGTTCAGCAGGGAATCAGTTTGTATTTTACATTGCCAGTTCCGGGTGCTGAGACTAATTAAGGTGGGGCTTTCGCTTGAATCAACATGCTCCTGATTCACAGTAACCGCAGGGGTTTGTATGTGCTCAATATAAAATTGTGCGTCACTGATACCGGACACTGCCGTATGCCCCTGCACGAGGAGCCATTTTATTGAATGATCCGGCCACCAGGCTAGTGGGGTGAATGCGCAATCAACGGCCATGTCATCGCTGCGTTTACATTGCAATGGCTTGTGAACGAAACAGGCCCCCTGAGACATAGGAATACCGATTGAAAAGGACGCAATGTCCGCCTTATCGGATGCTGGCACACGTAATGAAAAATGATGTTGTGATTGCATGTGTCAAAGATTACTGTCAAACATTTACACTCATCTTCGCTGCATAGGCTCACGTCCTGTGACCAAGATTCAGACAAAGTTAGCGTGCATTATTAGTGATTAGTTAAACTCTACCGTTTATCGCCATGTAAAAATACTGAAAATGTGAATCTAATGGCTTTTTCGTTTAAAAAACTGAGTTTTCAACGTTTTTACACACTGATACAGCGAGGTGAGCCAATCTTTTCTGAGTAATCTCAACATGTACAGAGAGTAGCTGTGATTCGACAGGGAGCGCTTATACTGGCTATCACCGCCCATAAAGTCATACCGTTTGAACGCCTGTTTAGCATAGTGGCTGATAGCATAGGTATGAATCACTAAGCCTGGTTGAAAGCGGTTCGAGGATTCTATGTAATTGATCCCTGATAAGTAAAAATAGACCTTATCATTGCAAAGCAGATTGTAGGTGTATCCAATACACTGTTCGCCGGCGTAAAAACCTAAAATATCACAGCGCGGATTGCCAGAGTCTGACTGCATCAAAGCCTGATGAAATGCGATAAAATCCGGATTGCTAAAACCACTTCCCTGAGGATCTTCCTTCCAGCGCTGTAAGTGAAATGCGCCCATTTCACTCAGTATCTCAGCCGGCGGGTTGGGGCCAAAATCGCGAACAGTAATGTCCCCGTAGTGTGCTTGCAAGTATTTAATAGCCCGTCGTATACGACTGCGGGTGTTCCCCGAACAACTGGCAAGAAAACGGTCTTTATCTGCAAACGTCGGACTAAGTAATACTGCGTACCCGGGAATACTGGTCGAATCGCAATAAAAGCCTGGGTGCGCTAACCAGGGGGCAGGTGATGAGGTTATTTCCAGTCGCCAGTCACGGGCGTTCTTTTTGCACCAGTCCAATACCAGTGTTACTGCTTCCTGATGCCACTGAGGCTCCGCCAGCAGGTCGTTAAACTCTATCCAAATTTGGTCGCGAGTAGGGTCACCGGTTTTATTAAACCAACCACAAGTGAAAGGGGAATGGATCCCCTGAGAGGGGGTGATTACGGCAAAAACCGATGCCACCAGATTGTCACCATCAAAACATTGTAACCAGACTGGCTGTTTATCCTGGTTTTGCTTCAGCCAGGGCAGTAGCCAGAATGGTTGGATAAAAGGGGGCGGCGTAGGTAGACGGGCTGCCAATGCCTCAGTGGCAAAGGCAACCTCTTGCAGTTCAAAAGTATGTTGAACGACCAGGCGTAATTGCATTCCTTGCAGTGACCGTTATTCTTGCTCTTCGAGCTGTTTCAGCAATGCCTTATGCATAGATTTTTGTGCCGGGGTCGTTGGATAAATACGTCCTAACATATTTTTCGCCCTGACTTTGTCGCCGTCAAGAATAAGGGCTTCTGCTGCGTGTAACTGAATTTCTTTGTTATTTGCTGCTTTGCCCAGCGCCTTCTCGATGTAACTACGACCTTGTTTTACATCACCTGTCTTGATCAAAACATATCCCAATGTATCCAGGGCAAACTCGGATTCCGGCGCCTGACTAAAAGCCGCTTTGGCAGCGGCAAGCGCTTTGTCGTAATTGCCAAGTTGAGTATGAACGCCTGCTATATTATTCAGGGCTGCAAAATCATTGGGCTTTTCAGTCAGAATGCGCTCGTACATCGAAATGGCTTCATTGAGGAATCCATTGGCTGAGGCATACTCGGCTGTTACAAATTTGTAGAGTGTATTGTCCGGGGCTTTATCCACTTCCGTTTGCAGGTAGCCTAAACCCGTTTTAGGGTCTTTGGCACCGGCCAGCGCGAAAGCCAGTAGTCTTGAAACAGCAAATCCCGGATTATTTTCATAAGAAGCAGTGAGCAATTTTACGGCGTCAGGGTAGCGTTTTTCGTTAAGTGCTAATAAACCCCGGGTATGTGCCAGAGCAGCTAGTTCACTGCCGTCTTCTTCCAGAATTGAGATAGCCCGTTTTGACTGAGCAAAACGTCCGGTGGAAGCCGCTAAGTGCGCTTCTAATAATACAAGACGTTTATCATTAGGGAAGTAGGTACGTGCTTGCTGGGTCGTTTCCATTGCCCCGTCGAAATTATTCATAAACTGGTAGGTTGAGATAAGACGATACCAACCGCGTCTGTCAGTAGGGAACTTATCAGTCCAATCCTTATAGGTTTCAATGGCCTGGCCAAAATCGCCCTTTTCTACATAGGCATCACCGAGTGCCTGATAGATGCCAAAGTTTTGTGGGTCTTCAACCTTCTTCATTAAACTAATGGCTTTGTCGGGTTTGTCTGCCCGCAAGTAAATAAACGCCAGTGCTGATACAGGGGCGGTTGCATCCGGGTATGCCTTTATTCGCTTCGTCAGATATTCTTCTAATTCAGACTCCTGACCCTGACCGATTTTAATGTTCACAACATCAATCAGGTTTTGCAGGTCATTCGGGGTCAGCGCTAGCAGCCTCTCGGCATACTCCATGGCCTCTTTAAACTTATCCTGGCGGGCATTGCCAATCATCATGTATCGCAGTGCTTCGGTATTTTCAGGGTCGTATTTCAATACCTGGCTAAAATGCCTGCTCGCTTCTGTTTCCTGTTCATCACGTAGATAAAGAATGCCTTTCAGAAACTCGCCGTTGATTGGACTTAACTCGCCCCATTGGTCAGCAATGGCTAATGCTGACGCCAAACCGCTTTCTTCATACTTTGCCTGAGCCAGTAATACCCAGGCTTCGCTTAGATTTGGGTCGATATCGAGGGCTTTTGCCAGAGAATCCACGGCTGAGGCCTGGTTATCATCGAGTAGAATGAAACCTTCGCGAAGCAGACTAACCGGATTATTGGGATCAAGCGATCTGGCTTTCGACAAGTAACGCTCAGATTCAGCGCGTTGTCCTTTCTGTAGTTTTTGCAATGCGGCGAGACTGTAAATTTCTGCACCTTGACCGGGCTCAATGCTGAGTCCATCAAGGCTGCTTGCGACGTCCTCTACATAACCCAGTTCCAATTTCACTTGTGCAAGTAGGCGGTGCGTTGGATGACTTGGAGGCAAAGTACTTGCCGCGGTGTTAAGGTAACGGAGCGCACTCTCCAGGCGACCCGTGCGGTAAGCACTGGTACCTGCAACAAAACTGGCTAATGCCGGTTTTGCGTCATTCTGCAGAGCAACGTTAGCCAGTTGAAGCGCTTGTTCGTAATTATCCTGATAAAAGTAGACCAAAGATTTTAAATAATTCGCATGGCCACTATTAGGATTGAGTTGCAGCAAACGCTCAATTTGCTCATCGGCACGCGTTAACTGCTTGTCTTCTATAAGTTGCTCCGCGAGTAAAAATCGCGCAACGTGATAAGACGGATAAATGTCGAGGGCTTCATTAAAAGCAATGATCGCGTTGACATGATCGTATTGCAAAGAGTGAATCATGCCCTTAAGTATTAGCTTTTCAAACGGTTCAATCGAAGGCGTAGTAAATTTTTGCGTGATGTTCAGTGCGACCGCTGGATTGCCTTGCTCCAGCGTTTGATACGACTGCGCAATAAGTAGCTCTTCTTGCTTGAGTGACTCTGCGGGAATAACCGGGTCCTGCTCACCGCTTTTGAGTTTGGAAAGGTATTCAAACAACGCCAGCGTGCTTGTTACCTGAGCATCCTGTATTTCAGGTTTGGACTCCAGTTCCATGAGTACACGGTCGAAATCGTTTTGGTAAAAAATCGAACGGATCAGAATAGGGTAAGCGTCGACGACGGGATAACTCAAGTCTAATGCGCGCCGGATTTCTTTTTCCGACTCTTCCCAAAGACCTTGTTCGAATTCCAGGCGTCCTAATTGAAAGCGAGCTTCAGCGTTATTTGGCTCCGTAATGACAGCGTTCTTTAACTCAACGATGGCTGCCACTTTTTCACCTTCTGCCACAAGTTGCATGGCATTGGCTATTTGTTCTTCTGCTGACTTTGGTGTACAGGCTGTCAAAGCGACTGTTAACCAAAGTGCACTAAGGCGTTTCATTTGCATCCTTTCCTCTCACTACAACTATCTTTACAACATCTCTCAAGATATCAGTTTGGATGTGGGCTGGCTATAGGCACGCTGTGAATGGTCACTGCCAAGCCGTAAAATTCAACCTGCACGAAAGCTTAAGCCTCACTGGCATCATATTTTCCGGGCGACAGAATGTTATTGGGGTCCACTGCTTTTTTTATTACATCGACAGACTGCCAAAACGGCGTTTGTTTATCCAGCCGGGCTTGTTCTGTTACTGGTAGCCTGTAAGGTACAAATCCTTGTTCACAGCCTTCATCGATAAGTGCCCGCAGACAAGCGTGCGCTTTCTCGACTTGTACCGGGTCACGCTTGTCAAAAACGAGAGGAACGGTGGAGTCGATACAGTCGTGTTTTAGGTTTGTAAAGGTAATAAACGGGTCCAAGTCATAAGCTAACATGGTACGGCGCACAAATTCGACAAAACCCGATAACGTCTTAGGGTTCATAGCAATTAGCGGAGCGTACCAAAGTAAGCCACATTCATCATCGGCAGGGTGAAGCAGGTTAGACTTGTCTGGTTGCTTGGTTGGATTTCGCCAATAAGGTAGGGGTAATGCTACCTGATTGGGTTTGCCCAACATAATTTCGACCCCTTCCTGTAGCGAAGACAACTGGGTTTTTATATCTTTAAAGGCGGGTAAGAAATCGAGCGGTAATGTCGCGAACCGGCGCGCAAACTTGAGTAGTAAAGAGTCTGAAAATAACACTTTACCCAAAGGGCGGGCATGGTGCTTGATGTACTTCTTTACGTAGTTGACGACAGGCTGGTCACCGTAAATCGAACCCACTATCATCCATTCTGGCAGTCGTTTGGAGGCCGCCAGCGAATTTACCTGCTCATCGGTTAACGGCATTATTGGGGTATCATGCATATTGGGGTTCTGACATGTCATCGACACCAACCGTCGCTTATCCATCAGGTTAATTGATCCTACTAAGCCTGATTGAGACTCCAACAAAGTTCGAATGAAATTAACGCTGTCTTCGAAGTTGTCACCATCAAAAACCTGAATGTAAAACGCACTAAATGCGTTGGGCTTCCTGGCCAGACGAACTGTCATTTCTGTAACGATACCCAAATTACTCTGGGTGAACAGGCCATCAATGTAGGGCCCCAGGCCCCACTTGAACGTTTTGTCGATAAAGTCTTCAGACGTCTTATCAAGAGCAGATACGGCGGAAGCGTATTCTTGCTCACAGAGATTAGGGTGAGGTAAGAACCCTTTGAGCGCGGTACAGGCATAGAAATGGTCTGTATGTGGTGTTATGCCATATCCGCGTTCTAAGGCGTTGCTGAGTACGCTACAAGTCGGGCCTGCACCAGTCACCGGTACCATGTGAGGCCATTCGTTTTCTTGTAAATAGTCGTACAGCATTTGTTGAGTGACCCCAGGTTCAACCGTAATAAGGCCTAGTTCTTTGCTGGTGGGGGATATTTTACAAAGACCGGATAAATCCAGTAACACGACCGGACGGTCTGCGCTATCGCGGGTTATAGAGCCATAGCCCCAGTTCTTATTGGAACTTACCGGGTGAACTGCAAAATTAAGAGAATTGGCCAGCGATAGCACCAGTGGAATAACGCGCTTATGGTGTACTTTAATTGCACCCGTTAAAAGCTGCTTGTCGCTGAATGTTGTGCCGCCATAGGCATCGATAGCATGACTAGCAGGCAACAGCGTGATGTCGTCATGTGAATCAAAGTGCGCTTTGAGTGTTTGGTGTATATCCATAAAAAACGGTTAGTTGTTCCTAATACACTTACTATAGCTATTTTTTACTAAAAACAAAAAAAGCCGGCAATATGCCGGCTTAAAGATTTGAAACTTTCTCTGCGAATTAACGCTTCAATCGAGAACGAAGGCCTAGCGCAACTAAGCCGAAGGCAAAGAGAGCTAAACCTGTTGGCGCTGGCACCGGAATTTCACGTGTGCTCAAGCCAATAACAATGTTGTCGAATTCACCTGCGATACCGCTGGTGTCAATAACCAGGGTGTCGAACTGCTCGGCAATTGAGAAAGCAATGTTCACGTATGCATTTGATGCAGGGCTGGACTGGTTACCTGATTGTCCGCCCAGAGCAGATAGCAACTGAGTACCGGTAATTTGTGTTACCAGATTGCCGTCTGAATAAAATTTAAAGTCATTGTAAGTGTCTACTGAGCCCCAATAGAAACCAAGGTAAGTAATGCCCAGTAACGTATTTGAGTTCAGTGTGGTTGTAAAATAAGCCAACAGATCGTTGTAGTCGAACGTAATACTCGACGTACCTGAACCATTGTTTGTTACGTACCCATAACAAGTTGTGTCATTTGCAGGAGCTGCAGCAACGTTATTCTGCGTGCCTTTGCGGATACCGACTTCAGTTGGGTTTGCTGTAACGTCAACACCAATTGGACCTGCATTTAAGCTGTTTACAGCACATTCGCTTTCAAAGCCTGGTGTTGTATAGGCAGTTGACCCCGGGAATGAAGGATCGCCGGTTGCAACATCGAAGGTTTCGATAAAGTAGCCGGAAAGACCACCTGTAATCGGGTCGATAAACGAACTGGTAAGGCCGGAATTATCACTCGCAGCGACACCGCCGAAAGTAATAGACGCTGCATTTGCAACATTTGTTGAACCCAGTACTACCGCAGCGGTTAGTGAAAGGGCTTTTGTAAAGCTCGAAAATTTGTTCATTTTACTGTCCCCTGTAAAAAAGAAAGTTTCAATGAACAATAAAGCATCAAATATGCCAAAAAATAAACAATCGATTTATCAATGAGTTGTAATTTGAGGGAGGAAGCGTACAACTTAAGTTGTAAAAAAAACCGGCACTAGGCCGGTTTTTTTGTGCGGTAAACTTTCTGCTTCGTTATTTTTTCAAACGAGAGCGTAGGCCCAATGCGATCAGACCGAAAGCGAACAGTGCCAGACCTGTTGGAGCAGGAACTGGGATTTCGCGAGTACTCAGACCAACAACGATGTTGTCGAACTCACCTGCAATGCCGCTGGTTTTGATAACCAGAGTATCGAATTGCTCCGCGATAGAGAAATCGATGTTTACATAAACGTTTGAGCTAGGTGAAGACTGGTTACCCGACGTTACACTGTTCACAAGTTGTGAACCAGTGATAGAGGTTACCAGGTTACCGTCTGAATAGAACTCAAAATCATTGTAAGTGTCTACTGAACCCCAGTAGAAACCAAGATAAGTAATACCCAGCAGAGTGTTTGAGCTGTACAGAGTAGTGTAGAAGCTTAACAGCTGGTTGTAATCGAAAACGGTAGTAGCAACGCCTGAACCGTTGTTAGTCAGGTAACCATAACAGGTAGTATCGTTAGCAGGTGCTGCCGCTACATTAGGAACAGAACCTTGACGAATACCAACTTCTGAAGTGTTCGCAGTAACAACAACGCCAGCAGGGCCGCCGTTCGCACTGTTTACAGCACACTGTTGATCGAAGCCTGGGTCGTTATATGCAGTTGAACCTGCAAATCCTGTAGTGTTTGTTGCTTGGTCAAAAGATTCGATGAAGTAATCTTGTTGGCCACCAGTCAGTGGGTCAATGAATGAGCTGGTTAAACCAGAACCATCATTCGCAGTCACGCCACCGAAAGTAATGTTCGCAGCCTGAGTGCTAGAAGCAAAAGCTAAAGCAACCGTCAATGGCAACGCTTTTGATAAAATTGATAATGCTTTCATTTGTACTGTCCTCTAAAAATTGAAAGTTACCGCACGAACAGTAAAGCACTTTGTGTGCCATAATTGAAAAGTGCTTATTTTACATTAGCTTAAGGTGATTTGGTGTTTTCAGGATAGTATTGGTGTAAAGTTTTTCGACATGGGTGTCAGCGTTTTGAATTTACCTGCTTGTGGCGGGAAGAAGCGGTTTAAACAGCAACAAACCGCTATTTACATTTTATTTTAATTTGAGGCTGTATATTTATTGAACGATACATTCATGCGTCGTGCTGGATTTGCTTGTTGACCTGACTCTGAATGTCCTTAAGCATATACTTAAAACCTGGTGTCAGGTTTTTTAACAGTAGCTCAGCGTTAATATAATACGGCGCTCGTTGTCCATGGTAGTCAATCGTAGGACCGATCTGAACGAACTTAATGCCTATAAAACGCATGCTTCTTGCTAGTCTTGGTTCCATCATTACAAATGCATGACGAATGCCTTGACTCAATGCTAAAGAGGCAGCGGTTAGATATAGACCAATGGCAATAAACGGGAAGCAACGCAATTCCTTTTCTGAGTAAGTTGTTTCATTGATGGCACCGGTTGCTGCACCAGCAAATTTATCCATTGCACGTCGTCTGAATTGTGCAGGTACTGCCAGTCGGGAAATTTCGCAGATTTCCTCACGCTTAAAATGCGATGGGGTAAATTCAGGGTGTGAAATTGAGTGTAAACAAAATTTTTCGAGAGGAAGCAGCTCGCCTTCGTTTTTGGGCGTGACTAATCGAACTGTACCCGCATAGGCCTGTGTATTAAGGTGTTGAATCATGCAGTATTGGGACCACGCATCGAAATCGTCGGTCTCCTTACCATCCTCTCTGACGGGTTCAAAGGCAAGCTCTTCACAATATACGTTGTGACGAATTTTATACACTTCTTCGCACAGTTCTTCATTAGAAGCAATAACGGGCGTGAGGAATGTCGAAAAGTGCTTAGAAATTGCGTCAGCTTCCCGCAAACGCTTATAAGCCTGCCATAATTTACCGATTTTTTGGCTTGTACTCTTAAACACAAACTACCTCTGACGTCGTCCCACCGCATGTGTGGCATGTAAAATTTGGACTCGGTTAGCAAGTAACCATCCATAGTTAAATAATAGTAGCACTCTTTTTGAACAAGTAGATAAAAATCATTCTTATACTTAGGGCGCGTTTACCTTGTCCTACTATGTTTATCGCATGTAATTACATTTACTTGAACGAACAATTGCAAGTGCGTCTACTCGGCTCGCAAATGCTCAAATAGCAAGCCAAAATATTCATACAGCGCCCTTTCTGTATTTTGTATGCTGTTTACAGAAGGAATGTTAAGCGTGATATCAAACTCCGGCGGACTTAGGTGCTCCACCGGAACAGGTGTGAGATTGGAAAAACCAATTCGCTGTGCAAGCAGCATGAGTCTTTTCATGTGGGTGGCTGAAGTAATGACGGCAATAGGTTGATCACCCGTAAATGCATAGAGTGCCGATAACTCCTCTTCTGTATTCGTGCCAATAGAAAGCGCAATAACAGGACTGTCCGTTAACGTTTGCGTAAAGCGTTTTGCTTGTTCTGCGTAGTCCGTGTTGACGTCTTCCAAAAAATGCCCTGCGGACACGATAATGGGTTTGCCACTTATACGGGCCATCATCGCTGTCTGTGTCAGTCTGGTTAGTGAACACCTGGGCCACTGGCTGACTTCGACGGTATCGACGTCGTAAAAATAGCAACCCGGTGTGTAGAGGTACCGGGCATTTTGCCAGGCCTCATCTTTGAGCGTAATGGGGGGGTAAGCATATTCCAGTGGCCGTAATATTGCGTTACTGAAAACGAATTGGCTACACAGCAACAGCCAGACAACACCTAATCCCACTAAACCAGCACCGAAACGCTTCTTCGGCTGTTTTAAATGGCATAAGGCGCCGATTATGCATACTATGAAGGACATCACCAGAGGTGAGAGCACTAGCTTGACAGTATATTTTATGAAGCTTATCGCAAGCGATTCCATGCGGTAATACCTGAATAATCCGTGCTATCATCCTTACTAAAACTGACAGGACTTGCAATGAAGAGATTGTGTTTTTTTCTATTATTTCTCAGTTTTGTTGCCAATGGGCAGGATGCTATTAACTGGGTAAGTGTCATTCAGAAGGTAAAACCCTCCGTGGTTGGTATTGGCCTGCACACGCCAATGAATGCGCCTTCAAACCAACTACAAGGCACAGGCTTTGTCATTGGTAATGGCAAGTATGTTGCCACCAACTATCACGTGATAGCTGAACCGCTGGATCCGGAAATTGTTCAGTACAGAGCTGTTTTTGTGGGCAATGCAAAAAACACCCGTACACTGCGGGCTGAAGTTGTCGGTATTGATCCGGTCCACGATCTGGCCATCCTGAAAGTAGAAGATGTGCTGACACCGCTGAAAGTCGGGACAGACGAGTATGTACCAGAAGGTACCATCATTGGGTTCACCGGATATCCAATTGGTGCTGTATTGGGTCTGTACCCAGCGACGCACCGTGGCATGGTGGCAGCCGTAACGCCCGATGCTATGCCAGCCTACAACTCAACTCAGCTGTCTATTAATATGCTGGACCGGTTAAAACAAACATTTATGATCTATCAACTGGATGCGACGGCCTATCCGGGCAACAGCGGCAGCGCGATGTATCGCGCCAGCGATGGTGTTGTTATCGGCGTGATGAACAAGGTATTTGTTGCTGAAGGAAAAGAGAATGCGCTGAGCAAACCCTCTGGCATATCTTACGCGATCCCTGTAGTTCACCTGCGTGAATTAGCTGCCAAATATAATATTAATATTTAGAGAGGGGGTTGGGCTAAAGAATGATTTCAGCCTGGCTCATGTGCGCCTGAATTGTGCTCTGAGCCTCGCCCTTTGCTGCACTATTGGTAAATCGTCACAAAGCATTCATATAGCCTGGCTGGTAATGGTCTCCGAGTTGGTTTATCGTCTGCAAACAATAAAGCAACGTTCAGCTGATCCTAATAACAGTGTGAATCTGACGCGTGAATGACAAAGCGGTAACACTGACTTACCACTTATGATATCAGGAGTTTAGAATGAAAGTGCTCGTAACCGGAGCCGCAGGTTTCATTGGCGCTGCAGTAAGTCAGACCCTTGCTGCCCGTGGTGACACGGTAATTGGGATCGATAATCTGAATGATTATTACGACGTCAATTTAAAACTAGCACGTTTAAAACGCCTGGAAGATATTGAGTTTTCCGGCAGTTTTGAGTTTGTGAAACTTGGCGTTGAAGAGCGCGACGGAATGGAAGCCTTGTTCGAGACACAACAATTCGATTGTGTTGTTCATCTGGCAGCACAAGCCGGCGTCCGTTATTCACTGGAAAACCCTCACGCTTACGTCGATGCTAATCTGGTCGGCTTTATGAACATTCTCGAAGGGTGTCGACATAACAAAATTAAACACCTGGTGTATGCGTCATCGAGTTCTGTGTATGGGGCCAATGAAACCATGCCATTCTCGGAGTCACACAATGTCGACCATCCGGTAAGTCTTTATGCGGCCAGTAAAAAAGCCAATGAATTAATGGCGCATACTTACAGTCATTTGTATCAGCTCCCTACCACAGGGTTACGCTTTTTCACCGTGTACGGCCCTTGGGGACGCCCTGATATGGCGCTGTTTAAATTCACGAAAGCCATGCTGGCCGGCGAATCAATTGACGTATACAACTACGGTAATCACCGGCGAGACTTTACATACATCGACGATATTGTTGAAGGCATCATCAGAACATTAGACAACACCGCGACAGGTGATCCCAACTGGCGAGGTAGTGATCCTAACCCGGCTACCAGTAAAGCGCCATTCAGGGTGTATAATATTGGCGCTCAAAACCCGGTCAACTTATTGCATTTCATCGAGACACTGGAAAAGGCATTGGGTGTGAATGCCGACAAACGATTGCTGCCCCTGCAGCCGGGCGATGTGCCTGATACCTATGCCGACGTGTCCCGTTTGGTCGCTGACACGGGTTACCAGCCATCAGTCTCGGTTGAACAAGGAGTTCAATCGTTCGTCGATTGGTATCGTGACTTTTATCAGGTGTAACCTGCGTTAAACGGTTGTCATTACAGGGCGTTCAAGACGCTGTAACTTGGCTGGTAAAAAGTTGATTGCTGTTTGATAGCCCTGCTGAAACAGGGCTTCCTTGTCTGTTTCGTCCATATCAAAGTCCACAGAGGACGCAGAACCCGTATTGATTACCAGTGTGTTGTGCCAGTGTTCGGCGTGCACATACTCCCGTGATAACGCGGTCATAAACGTGCGGATCAGCATGCCAATGTACTGGGGCAAAATAAAGCGCTTGGGGTTGAATGGTTGTTCGCGGGCTTCACTGCGCAAGCGAAAACACACATTGGGCGTTCCATCACGTTGCCAGTCCTGGAACAAGGCGTCTTCTGCCAGAATAGCACCGTCAACCAGCAGGTGCTTTTCATAAACTTTAAAGCTGAATAACAACGGAATTGACATCGAACAACGCACGGCATGTGATACGCGCATATCGGGGGTATGTTCTTTATTAAAAATGACCGGTCCGCCACCGTTCACATCGGTCGCCAGAATATTGAGTGGGATAGGGGCATCAGCGAACGTCATACCGTCTAACTGCTTGTCCATCCATCTTTCAAACTTGACCCCGGAGGAAAGGCCGCCGTATCTCAGTAATCGCAGAATAGAAAAGTCACGAAACTGTCTGAAGTCAGTGCTGACGGCTAACCGGTACAGATCCCGATTCGACATACCATAGCTGTGAAGGGCCGCGACAATGGATCCTCCGGATATACCCACTAGCGAGGAAAACTCGACGTCGAGATCACTTAGCGCTTTCAAAATGCCAATATGCGCCAGTAACCGTGTACCGCCGCCGGAAAAAATAGGCACAATCTTATTTACTGCTGTCATTCACTCACCCACGTTGGAAGCCTTAATACGCCTGATTAACCTCATCAGTTTGCCATTTAAAAATCAGGGCAGGTCAGGGTAAACGCTGTTGCTCTATTAAAAAGCATATACCAAAAAATGGGTTTATCGAGTTGAAATGCCTAGAAAATACAAAGCGGGCCTTATACTTTAGGTATAAGGCCCGCTTATTAGTTGCTTGCGAACAATGCTTATTGGTTGCGCAGCGCCGCTTTCATTTCTTTGCGTTTCTGGTGCAGCAAAGGTTCGGTGTAGCCATTGGGCTGCTCTTTCCCTTTGAAGATAAGATCGCTTGCGGCCTGGAAGCCAATGGATGCTGCCGTATCCGGTGTCATCGGAATGTATTCGGGATCGCCCGCGTTCTGTTCATCGACCAGTTTGGCCATACGTTCCAGTGAAGCCTGAACGCGTTCCTCTGTGATAACGCCATGTGCTAGCCAATTTGCCAGGTGCTGGCTGGAAATACGCAAGGTCGCGCGATCTTCCATCAAACCAACATTGTTTATGTCCGGCACCTTCGAGCAGCCAACGCCTTGGTGTACCCAGCGCACAACGTAACCCAGGATCCCCTGAACGTTGTTGTCTATTTCGCGTTGAATTTGCTCATCTGTCAGGCTGGCGGCATCGTCCAGCAACGGGATAGTAAGAATATCGTCGATACCGTCGAACTGCTCTGTCGCCAGGCTTTGCTGTAAGCCAAACACATCTACCTGATGATAGTGCAGGGCGTGCAGTGTAGCTGCCGTCGGCGATGGAACCCAAGCGGTATTTGCGCCCGATTTCGGGTGTCCAATCTTGGCCGTCATCATTTGCGCCATTTGATCCGGGATCGGCCACATACCTTTACCAATTTGCGCTTTACCCGACAATCCACAGGCCAGGCCGGTTGCAACATTGGCTTTCTCATAGGCCTGAATCCAGGTCATGGCCTTTAAGCTGGCTTTGTCAGCAAAGGTGCCGGCCAGCATTGAAGTATGAATCTCATCCCCGGTGCGGTCGAGGAAGCCGGTATTAATGAACACCGTGCGCTGTTTAGCGGCGGCAATACAGGCTTTTAAGTTAACACTGGTGCGGCGCTCTTCGTCCATGATCCCCATTTTAAGGGTGAAAGGCTCAAGACCAACGACTTCTTCAATCTTGCCAAATAACGCATTACTGAAAGCCACTTCCTCAGGGCCGTGCATTTTGGGTTTCACAATATAAATGCTGCCAGTGCGGGTGTTTTTATAGGGGCTATTGCCCAATAAATCATGTTTGGCAATTAGCGAGGTTATCACGCCATCCATAATGCCTTCAGGGACTTCTTCACCGTCGAATAAAATGGCATCGTTTGTCATCAGGTGACCCACGTTGCGAACGAACATCAGACTGCGGCCTGACAGTACCAGGCTTTCTCCGTCTGTTGTTTGGTAAGTACGATCAGCATTCATACTGCGGGTAAATGACTTACCGCCTTTGTTCATGGTAATACTCAACGTGCCTTTCATTAACCCTAACCAGTTGGCGTATACCAGGGTCTTATCTTCGGCGTCTACCGCAGCTACAGAATCCTCGCAGTCCATAATAGTGGTGAGTGCCGCTTCGACCAAAATGTCTTTAACGCCGGCAGGGTCGGTTTTGCCAATAGGGTGTTGATTGTCGATTTGAATCTCGAAATGCAGACCATTGTGCTCGAACAGCAACGCTGTTGGGTTTTCAACACTGCCCTGAAAGCCTTTAAATTGTGAGGCGTCCTGCAGCGAAGCAGAGGCACCGCCTTTCAGGCTTACTGACAGGCTGTTACCAGCAATACTGTAGTTAACCGCGTCTTCGTGTTGGCCATTGGCCAGCGGCAACAAGGTGTTCAACCACTCACGGGCTGTCGCTACCACTTTTGCACCGCGAACCGGATTGTAGCCGCCTGTCTTACCTGCGCCGTCTTCTTCACTGATGACGTCAGTGCCGTAGAGTGCGTCGTACAAACTACCCCAACGCGCATTGGCCGCATTCAGCGCATACCGTGCATTATTAATAGGCACTACCAGTTGCGGACCGGCCATGGTTGCCATTTCGGCATCTACACCGCTGGTTTCAATGCTAAAGTCTGCGGGTTCAGGTATCAGGTAACCGATGTCTTGTAAAAATTGCTTATATTCTGGGCCGTTGGCTGGCTTGCCTGCTTTGTGATAATCGTCAATCTGAGCTTGTAAGCTGTCTCGCTTGGCCAGCAACGCCTTATTTGGGGCAACAAACTCAGCAAGTACAGCTTCGAAACCTTGCCAGAACTTAGCGGGTTCTACGCCTGAGCCAGGCAACGCCTGCTCGTTGATGAAATTGTCGAGAACGGACGCAACCTGCATGCGGCCGCGTTGAATATAATCCTGCATAGTAGTCCCCTGGAGAAATGTATTTGTATCAGTGTAGAGGCTATGCAAATAATTTCTAAGTTTATGGTTCTTATTTTTGCCATAAATTTAGTGAATGGTTAGAGTATGGATTACAACAAGAGAGTTGATGTGTGGACCGGGTACATTGTGTACCCGGTGGTCGTTAATCCAGTTGTGTTCCAACGGGTTTATCGTTTATTGCATGTCTGCTGCGACTTCGCCAATCAGTCTGCGCAACCAGATGTGGCCAGCGTCATGATGAAGCAGGGCACTCCAGGCCATTTTCAGTGCAATGGGGGGAATGTCAAATGGCGGTTCGCGAAGCACGATATTCGGATCATCTTTAAAGATTTTTGCGGCCTTACTGGGTAGTGTCGCAATCAGATTCTGGCGCTTGGCTATTTGTAAGGCGGCGTGGTAGTGCCGGGTGAAAACACGTATGTCACGCTGTTTACCAATTTTGGTTAATTCCGCATCTACCCAGCCTAACTTCTGCACTTCATTCGGGTCGATACCGACACCCACACCAAAGCCGGTTTTACTTACCCAGATATGCTGTGCTTTAAGGTAGGTATCCAAATCGTAATGACTCGCCAGTGGGTGAGTTTTACTCATGACACAGGAAAACGTATCGTACCAGATGACTTTTTGGTGGAACGACAAGGGCAACTCGTCAAAACGGTTGATTGCCATATCCACTTTGCCTTGCTCTACATCGTGGAAGGTAACATCACTGGGTGTAATCAGGTCCAGCGTAATATTCGGTGCGCAATCAGCCAGACGACCCACGAGTTCGAGCAGCAGCGTTGATTCTGCATAGTCACTGGTCATGATACGGAATGTTCTGGCGCTGGTGGCGGGGTTAAAATCCGTTTCGGGCTGAATGGAGCTTTCGAGCTTGCTGAGCACATCGCGTATAATGGGCTGTAATTCCAATGCTCGTTTGGTAGGTGTCATCCCATCACTGGTTCTTACCAATAAAGGGTCTTTAAATAAATCCCGCAGACGCTTCAGGCCATTACTCATTGCAGGTTGAGTGATACTCAGTTGATTCGCTGCCCGGGTAACGCTGCCTTCTCTCAATAAAACGTCTAAATAGACCAATAAGTTCAGATCAACCTTCGCAATATTCATTTATCTAATAGCCCGTATCAAGTTTATTTTATTTTTCTATTATACTGCGTATTTCACCGCTTGTCAGATAGGCCATTAGTCTTAGTGCTTATGAAGGGTTTTTATATAGTGTCATGATAAATAAGGCTTTTTAGGAGTGTCTAATTAAGGCGATATTTTTTGTGAATGAATTCAATACAATAATTAAGGTGAATATTGCATGTCTCGGGTTCATTTGCAGTGAGAAATGAGTTACCCCTTAACATAAAAAAGGCTTCCCGAAGGAAGCCAAAAAACTCAAGAGCCTGCTCGAACGTCTCTGAAAAAGCAGGCTGGTGGTTGGAACTAGTCGAACTGGTTCATGGTGTTGTCTTCACCACTGGCTTTCAGTGCCTGGTCACCAGAGAAGTACTCTTTGTGAGTGTCACCTAAGTCAGAGCCAGCCATTGCCTGGTGCTTAACGCACGCCAGACCCTGACGGATTTCCT
>NZ_CFIDRX010000071.1:0-20212 GCF_984433645.1 Marisediminitalea sp. | reverse complement strand
TTCGTTTCAGCCTGTTATTTTTAATAATACTAGTCTTCTGGTTTTTACTGTTATTGGCCTGCTCGTCGCTAAAGAGTAAATTGTGGAAAAGTTTGATCTGATTAACATCAAAAAAGCGCTTGCAAATGCGAAACAATCTCAGTTTGAATAAGGGCATTACAGGAGCAGGCTACTAGTCACTCTTATCGAGATTGGTAAACACGAACTGCTTCCGAGGGGCACAGCCCGGATTATAGCTATATGTTTGTGCGGCTTAACGATGAGTGCTTCTTTTTGAGGAACGAAGAGTGGAGAGGGTAACAATCACATTAATAAAAGATGTCTTCCACTTTACCTTACTCGCGTTCTTGTCTATGAAATTAAGCATATTATGTATGCTCTTTTTCACGGATTTTACTACGGCTGAGTCAGTAGATTATTCGAGCCTTTTAGTGCAAGAACGAAAAACGCATTTCGTGCATCTTTTATATCTTGTCTTTTTCAGCCCAATATTGGAGACATTAATATTTTGCGTCTTTATTTATTCCGTTTGCCAGCGGATAACGGAGAATAAATACATTTTTATACTGTGTAGTACCCTCACTTTTTCAACATTTCATTTAGTGAAAGAGGGCCACATTGGTTTCATATTGTTATACACCTCTTTTGGTGGTTTATTGTTCTCTTACAATTACCAGAAGCAAATAAGACGACATGGAAAGTCGATTGCAATTGGAACTACCTTATTTATTCACGCAGCGGCAAATTTGGCTGTAAATTTTGTCTAGCAAAAGAGCACAGCATCCGCTTCAAGGCTAGTGCCAGGGCTCAGAGGCAAAACAGGTGTTAGAGGAAGTATGCCTGAAAGTATCCACCCGTCTTTACACAAAGAGCAACCCTCATTTACTCTTTAAAATTGTCTGAACACCATTACACAACAGGTTTTACTGGGACGTTAAAGTTGAGATACCAACTGAGCAGGTTTACAAAATGGCTGCTGCATACAGAAAACTACCGACCTAATAGTACTGTTGCTCAATATATTTTAACTACCTTCTCCCTGTGACTCGGTTTGCAGCCTTAATTGTTCCCAAAGAAAATCACTGACCGGGCCAGATTGTTGGCCCAGCTTACGCACTGCGCTTATTTCACCGCGAATGCTGCAGGTTACGTCGCTCAATTTGAGCGCAAATAACTCGCCTGATGCTAACTCATCGGCAACCTTATCGCGAGGAATATAACCCCATCCCGCGCCTTTCATGAGCAGGGCTTTTTGGGTGTCGCTGTCGTTTGAACGAATGGTAAAAGCCGGCACCACGCCCATCATTTTTTCGATATTGATATCTATATCGAAGGCTTGCGGCATCAAAAGCGGAATGTCGTGCAGGTGACTGGAATGGTCAGGCTCGCCGTTTAAATTTCTAAGGCAGTTAACATGCATCACGGCTACGACTTCGAATTGGCCAAACGGCAGAGTTTCAAATGTCGCTAACTCGTGAAAATTGTGCATCCATGGGGTAATGGCAACGTCGGCATCACCGTCTACAACACGTTGCAGAGCACCAAGCCTGGCTACGGAACTCAAATATAACTCGGTGTGAGGGTAGGCGCGTTGTGTATTTATTACCGCATCATAAATCGGAAGTTGCTGACAAATCGTATCATATACGAGCTCTACCTTGCGTTCGTGATCACGACTCAGGTGTTCTGCCAGACCGGTTAAATCGGATTGTTTGCGCAGCAGGTACCGGCAGTGTGGCAACATGCGGATGCCATCTTGGGTTAATTGCAGGCGGTTCCCGCTTTTTTGCAATAAACTAAGGTTAAATTCGTCTTGTAAACGCTTTATAGCAATAGAAATGGCAGGCTGAGTTTTGTGCAAGTGCTCGGCGGCCCGGGCAATACTGCCCAAATCGGCTACCGTAACAAACATCCGTAATTGTTCCAGTGTCATAAATTAAATTTAATATATAGCTAAAATAGATTAAATATTATTTTGGTATGGATTGGCGTATATTGCCAGCATTAGCTTAAGGAGAATGTGTGTGATTCAAAAATTTCATGTTCAGTTCAGTACACTGGTACTACTGATAAGCGTGTTGGCAGGCTGCGGTGGACAAGCTGAGGTCTCGCAATCCACAGGCGACCAAACCAAATTGGTAAAAGCAATCACACTGACACTGGGGGACAGCGGTGGCTATCGCGAGTTTCCCGCCGTGGTTGAAGCCAGCGAGGATGCAACACTGGCGTTTCGCGTTTCCGGAGAACTGTCTGAGTTGCTAGTCACTTCAGGACAATTGGTTGAAACCGGTCAACTGCTGGCAAAACTGGATCCCACTGATTATCAAATAGCGGTCGATCAGGCGCAGGCAAATTACGACCTAGCGAAAGTACAATACGATCGCGCAAAGACACTGGTAGAGAAACAGTTGGCGTCTAAAGCTGGATTTGATGAAGCCAACGCGCAGTTGCAGGTTGCTGCAGCAGCGTTAAAGTCAGCTAAGACGAATCTGGCTTATACAGAGTTACACGCGCCTTTTAGCGGTCAGGTTGCTCAGCGTTTTGTTGAAAACTTCGAGAGTATTACCGCGCAACAGCCGGTCTTTTCACTGCAGAAAAATACGGTAGTGGATGTTGCCATACAAATTCCGGAAGACTTGCTGTCGAACCTGGATAAAGAAGCAAACTACAGTCCTGAAGTGCGCTTTGATACCCATCCCGATGAAGTGTTTCGCGCAACGTTAAAAGAATATGATGCCGATGCTGATCCGGCTACCAACACCTACAAAGTAGTATTTCAACTGCGTCGTCCAGACAGTTTTAATGTGTTCCCGGGCATGTCAGCAACAGTGAGAGCGCAACTCGACGAAGTGATGAAAGTGAAAAGCGGTGGCTGGAATGTACCATCATCTGCGGTTTTTGCTGATGCGGAAAATGCGCAGCAAAGCTACGTGTTCGTGATCCAGGATGACATGACCCTTGAAAAGCGCGCGGTCACCTTAGGCGGTATCACCGATCAGGGCTTCAAGGTGGTGAGTGGGCTTTCCACTTCAGAAAAAATAGTGGCGGCCGGTGTGCATCGTCTTAGCGCCGGTGATACGGTCAGAATCTGGCAGAAAGAACGGGGGCTGTAGCCGTGAATATAGCCAGTTATTTTGTTAACAACCGGACGTCCAGCTGGATGGTTACGCTTATCCTGCTGTTAGGTGGGTTAATTGCATTTTTAAATTTAGGCCGTTTGGAAGACCCGCAATTTACCATTAAACAAGCCATGGTGATCACGGTATATCCAGGTGCTTCGCCTACCCAGGTTGAAGAAGAAGTTACGTACCCTATTGAAAATGCGATTCAGCAACTGCCGTACGTAGACAATATCAAGTCGATTTCTACGGCCGGAAAATCGCAGATCACGGTAGAAATGAAAAGCATCTACCGCAAAGATGACCTGCGCGGTATCTGGGAAGAGATGCGACGTAAAATTAATGACCTGACGCCGTCTTTGCCCTCAGGTGTTTACCCGCCCAAGATCATCGACGATTTTGCCGATGTGTACGGCATGCTTATCGCGGTTACGGGTGATGGATACCAGTACAAAGACATCAACGATTATGTGGATTTTCTGAAGCGTGAGTTGGTATTAGTCGATGGCGTTGGCAAAGTCAGCGTTCAAGGTGAGCAGGAAGAGCAGGTATTTGTGGAGATTTCCCGTTCAAAAATTGTTTCACTGGGTATCAGTCCAAGCCGCATCAGTTCTTTGCTGGTCACACAAAACCAGGTATCGAATGCCGGTAAGGTTAAAATTGGCGATGAATACATTCGCATTAACCCTACTGGCGAATTCGAATCTGTTGAAGAGCTTGAAAACCTGCTTATTAGCCAGGCGGGCGCATCTGAGCGTATTTACCTTGGCGATGTTGCGCGCGTGTATCGCGGCTACGAAGAGGTGCCGGACAATTTAATTCACTACGGTGGCCATCGGGCTTTATTGCTGGGCATATCCTTCGCCGACGGGGTGAATGTTGTTGAAGTGGGCGAGCGTATTCAGCAACGCATGCAAGCATTGGAATACATGCGTCCTGTTGGCATGGATACCGACTTCATTTACAACCAGCCGGTTGAAGTTGATAAATCCGTACATGGTTTTATTTTAAACCTGGCCGAAGCGGTGGGCATTGTTATTGTGGTACTGCTGTTGTTCATGGGCATAAAGTCAGGCTTGTTAATTGGCCTTATCCTGCTATTGACCGTGTTAGGCACCTTTATCTTCATGCAGCAGATGGATATAAACCTACAGCGTATTTCGCTAGGGGCGCTGATCATTGCGCTTGGGATGCTGGTCGATAATGCCATTGTGGTAACCGAAGGGATACTGATAGCCATGAAACGTGGCTTAAACAAGCGCGAGGCAGCTGCTCAGGTGGTGAGTCAGAATATGTGGCCACTGCTGGGCGCAACGGTGATTGCTATTATTGCGTTTGCGCCTATCGGTTTGTCCAGCGATGCCACGGGAGAATTTGCTGGTAGCTTATTCTGGGTGTTGTTTGTGAGTTTATTGCTCAGTTGGATCACGGCGATAACGCTTACGCCTTTTTTCGCCACCTTGTTATTTAAAGACGATGCCAAAGCAGACAGTAGCGAACTGAAAGACAGCGAAGACATCTACAAAGGCGTTATATTCGATGTGTTTAGCGGTATTCTGGGTTTCGCGTTGCGCTGGCGAGTGTTGACTGTGGTTACCATGGTGGGCCTGTTAGTCAGTGCGGTCATTGCGTTTGGCCAGGTAAAGCAGGCGTTTTTCCCGCCTTCAACTACGCCGATGTTTCTGGTTGACGTGTGGCATAAAGCCGGCACCGACATTCGGGTTAATGCGGAAAAAATGGGGATTATCGAAGCCCATATGCTTGAGCAGGATGGCGTCGAGGAAGTGACAACGACAGTGGGACAGGGGCTGCCGCGTTTCATGCTTACCTATAAAACGGAAAAAAGCTATCCGACCTACGCGCAGCTAGTGATCAGAATGCAGGATGGTGAGTCACTGGAAGCGCAATTGCCGAAACTGCGCGATTATATGGAAACTGAACACGGCGAAATGTTCTATAAGATAAAGCGTCTTGAAATTGGTCCGTCTACGGATGCCAAAATCGAAGCGCGCTTTAGTGGGCCGGATCCACAGGTGTTGCGACAATTGGCTTCAGAAGCAAAGCGCGTGCTGGAGTCTGATCCAGGTGCACGCAATATCCGTGACAACTGGCGTCAGCAAACCAAGGTAATTCGCCCGGTATTTAACGAAGCCGCAGCGCGTCGTGTTGGTATCAGCAAAGCTGATCTGGATAACCTGTTGCTTACCAGCTTCAGCGGCGCGCAAATTGGCGTGTACCGCGATGGCACGGACTTGCTACCTATTATCAGCCGCCCGCCACCGGAAGAGCGCCTGACCGCAGACAATCTGGAGAATCTGCAGATATTCTCATCGACGGCACAACAGTTTATTCCAATTACCCAAATCGTGCGTAAGTTCGATGTGGTGTGGGAAGACCCGATTATCATGCGCAGAGACAGAAAGCGTACGCTTACGGTAATGGCCGATCACGATATTCTGGGCAGTGAAACCGCAGCTAAGTTGTTCTCTCGCGTTCGCGGTGAAATTGAAGCCATTCCACTTCCGGTGGGTTATGAGCTGGAGTGGGGCGGTGAATTTGAAGCCTCGACGAAAGCGCAAAAGGCTATCTTTGGATCGCTGCCGGTGGGTTACCTGATCATGTTTATTACAACGGTATTGTTGTTTGCCTCAGCCAGGACAGCGGGGATTATCTGGGCTTGTATTCCTTTAGCGCTGATTGGCGTAAGCTATGGCTTACTGATAACCGGCGCACCGTTTGGCTTTATGGCGCTGCTCGGATTTTTAAGTCTGTCGGGCATGATCATCAAAAACGGTATTGTTCTGGTTGAGCAGGTGAAACTTGAACTGGAAGAGGGCAAAGCGCCGTATTCAGCGTTGTTTCATGCTACGCTGAGCCGGGTAAGGCCGGTTTGCATGGCGGCCATTACCACTATTCTGGGAATGATCCCGCTTTTGTTTGATGACTTCTTTGCCAGCATGGCAGTGGTGATCATGTTTGGTCTGGGCTTTGCTACCTTGCTTACGCTGGTCTTTGTGCCCGTACTGTATAGCCTGGTTTTTAAAATAAAGCCTTCGCACTAACACGTTGTTCTGAAAGCAGCCCGGCCTGATTTGTCACGCCGGGCTTTTTTGTAACTCTTTCACTGGCTGTGAGAACAATACAGAGTGCTGAAATACGTTTTTTTGTAAGTTTATGATTTTAATGAATTATACGGTTGGTATGCGTTTCGCATTATCTACTGTGAGCGCAAGACAATTGCGCGATGCCTGAATAGTTTTCTGTTTCGGTTGCAGGCATTTTTACTTCATTAGATAAAGGAGCGGACAATGAATACTGATATTGCTAAAGGTAAGTGGACACAACTGACTGGTAAAGTGAAAGAAAAGTGGGGTAAGCTCACCGATGACGAAGTAGAGCAAATGGAAGGTAAGTTCGAAGTCTTTTACGGCAAAATGCAGGAAAGATATGGCATGAGCAGGGAAAAGGCGCGCCGTGAGTTTGATGCCTTACAGGCCTAAGTTTTAAGGCAGCCCCTCAGCAACACTGAGGGGCTGTTTTGTTTAGAACTTATACGTTGCAGTGAACGAGAAGGTTCTGCCCGCTGAAGGTTTAACGACTACTGAGTCGAATAAATCAGCCGAGGTATAATATTCTTCATCCAGCAAATTATTCACTTGCAGAAGACCAACAAACGGTCCTTGCGCATAGCTTACAGAGCCATTCACAATGCTGTAGCTAGGCAGCAAGACGGTTTGCAATATGTCAGTGTAAGTTTCGTCAACCCACGTCAGGCCGATACTCCCTGTCACATCGCCTTCACCCAGTTCCTGTGCCCAGGTACCTGAAATACTAATGATATTGTCGGGCAGGCCACCGCGCTCGAGACGCGTATTCATGCCAACAAAAGCCGAACGGGGACCTGCAATACGGCCGCCGTACACATCTTCGGGGTTAAGCCCGTTCTGCGCCGCGAAATCAGCACCATTAATAACTGCTAATGCACCATTACTGACTTCTTCGGTATTAGTGTGGGTAGCCGTTGCAAGAATAGACAGATTTTCACTCACCAAAGCCCGCATTTCGAATTCCAGGCCATCACCATACACGGCGACAAGCGCACCGGTCTGACTGTCACGATACGTCTTTTCCTGATCGTACCAGGCAACAGCGGTATACAAACGGTTGTCGAGCAGGTTCATTTTGACACCCACTTCCTGAAGCACTGATTCCTGGATATATTCGCTTGACTCAATGGTCGTTGGAATGATCCCGCCAAGTTGGTTGGTACTCAACGAGTTGGTTTCTGCATAGGTGATATAGGGAATAATACCATCTGCATCGTAGGAAATACTGGTGTTATAGCTAAACGCCGTATCATCACCTGTTATAACACCATTACCCTGAGGGTCGCCTAAATAGGCTACCCAGCCGTTTTCTGATTCAACGTCGAAGTAGTCAAACCGCGCACCTAGTAGTACGTTAAATTTGCCATAGGCGATATCGGTCAGGAAAAACGTTCCGGCATTGGCCGATTTGGACAGGTGCACTTCGTTAAAGTTACGGGTTAACGTACCATCGACGCCGGTGACGTTGCCATCATCGTCATAAATGAGTGTGGCATTTTCATAAGGGTCAAACGATGATGGAGAAATACGGTCATTAGCCGTTGGCCCTACGGAAATATCACGGAAATCAAACGTCTCATCCATCCAGGCGGCGTAGTTATCCAAATGTTCTTCGCGGTAGTTCACACCCACTATGCTGTTAGCAGTAAAACTGTCGCCTTCGTACTCGAAAGTCAGGCTGCTGCGAAGTTCGTACAGGAATGCGTCCGGGTAGTAAGCGGTGAAACCCCAGCTTTGGTACTTGGTGTGATCCATGTAATCGTAAAACGCTTCATTTTTCCATACAGTGCCACTTTCGAACTCATGGGTGATGTCGATATACGCGGTAATCGCCGTGGTATCAGCGTAATCCTGATCGTCGATAAACGTAGTCTGATGATCGATTTGCGTAGTGCCTACATCGGTTAACGCATAAGGGTTAGCCAGTGTGCGGTCAGCCAGGAAATTACCAAAACCGCCGGCACAGCTGATTTCAAAACCGTTGTACGAGGCATTACCTGCACCCGCGTCGGCAGCCGTACACCAACTGTTTACGTTGCTAAATGCGTTATTCAGGAAGCTGGGCGCAAACGACGCTATGAACGACGACTCCTGAGGCAGCAGAGTATTGGCGCCTATCGGATTGTCAGAGTTTCGAATCGGCGCGGCACCGGTTATATAAGTACCGTTGTCAATCAGGTCTTGCGTGACGCGGTTCCATCCCGGCACCTGAATACTGTCAGTCGTCTGATACTGCACGCCGAACTGCAGAGTCGTGCTGTCGGACAGGTCAAAATCGACAGCAGCCTGAACTAACTCACTGGAAGGCTCATACCCATCAAAGAACGATTCTGAATCTTCAACTTCGGCAAATAACTGCAGGCCACCGTATTTACCGCCAATTTCCAGAGGGATACCCAGGCTGCCCGAGATGATGCGTTGGTTGTACGAACCCACGGTAACTGAAATGTCACCGGTGACTTCATCGATGTATTTACTGCCGCCTACTTTGGCCGATTTGGGGGTGTAATTGAGCTGTCCACCCACGCTGCCGCTACCGTAGAGTGGTGACACCGGGCCACGCATGACTTCAAGTTTTTCCGCACCGCGCACAATGGTATTGAATGCACCCGGGTTGGCAATGCGACGAAAGCCCCGGAAATAGTTGTCGGCAGGCTCACCGCGAATATCCATGGCGCCTTTAATACCGAAGAACGAGCTGGTGAACGCCCCCGGGGTTAAACGAACCAAATCATCAACGCTGCGCAGTGCGAATTTGTCTACCAGGTCTTCGCTGATTTCGGTAATTGAACGAGGGGTTTCGTACAGTGATTTGTCTAAACCAAACGCGCTGCGGTTTTCGCCGTTTGGCATAATGGAGTAGTAATCCGCTTTTTTGCCCAGTACATCTATTTTTTCAACGTCAGTTTCACTGACTTCTGATGCTTCCTGAGCGAGTGCGGTGGTAGTACTGCCAAGAAGAAAAAGTGCAATACTTACCGCAATGGGATGAAAAGAATGAGAGTGTTTCATTAGTGTTCCCTGTTGAGTGAGTGTGAAGTGTTCCCGACAGCCTTGGAGCACAACACGTGCCAAAACTTGACCAGGTGGTCAGAATAAGGCGCAGAAGTACTTGGGGGATAGGTCAAATATACGCAAGTAATTTTTATAAATATAAATTTATTCAATAGGTTATGGTTTTATCTATCAGCGATAGAAAATAGGGTTTTAATTAGTCGTGATGTTGCTATGTGAGCGCAATTTTGAGCGTCGTTATTTCATTGATGAAATTAAATGCACCAATTTTATTCAGTCGGTGCACGATAAAAGGTCAGTTTATCGCGGTGAAACACTGATAGTGCGACCATGGAGTGCGCGAAGGGTATGTATGATAGAGAGTTATAGTGATGAAACGAAACCGAGAAGGATAGGCGTGTGTTACAACAACAAAATACCGGTCTGATTATCATCGACGTGCAGGGAAAGCTGGCTACACTGGTTGCCAATAGCGATGAGACGATTCAATCTGTTATCACCTTAGTGCAAGGCATGAAAATACTTGGGCTCCCCGTGATTTGGGTAGAGCAGTTGCCAGACAAACTGGGCACAACGGTGCCGGCAATAGCTGAACATTTGTCAGACTATGAGCCTTTCGCTAAATCTACGTTTAGTGCAATGGGTAACACGGCAATTTCGCAGGCGATTGCATCAACCGGGCGTACAGACTGGCTTGTGTGTGGCATTGAAGCTCACATCTGCGTTTACCAGACCGTATGTGACCTACTCGACAACGGCTATCACGCGCATATTGTAAATGATGCGGTGTCATCCAGAAATCCTCAGAACAAAGCCCTGGCGCTGGACAAAATGCAACGCCTGGGGGCACACATTAGCGGTGTTGAAATGGCGCTGTACGAATTGCTCGAACGGGCCGATATTCCGGAATTCAAAGCGATTCTGCCTCTCGTCAAATAAGCACTGGTATGATTTGAACAGTAAAAACCTGCAATTTTGCAGGTTTTTGCATTTTATTTGCTGAAATCAGCCCGTTAGGGTAGCCGTGCCTTTTATCCTTTGTGTAAAATGTCGGCCTTTTACAGTTCCGGCCGTTTTGCAATCCGTTTGATTGCAACCATGTCGGGTCTGCCACACAGTAATTTTGTACCAAATTGGGGTAAACATGGAGCTTGAAGCGATAGTCAATCAGGCGAAAGCAGAGATTGATGCTGCCAGCGACGCAGCCACGCTCGACCAGGTTCGGGTGGAGTTCATGGGTAAAAAAGGCAAACTGACTGACCTGTTAAAAGGGTTAGGGCAGTTGTCTGCTGAAGAACGTCCACTTGCCGGACAAAAAATTAACGAAGCAAAGCAAGTTATTCAACAGGCTATCAGCGTGAAAGGCGACGCCTTGCGCACAGCAGAAATGAATAAGAAGCTGGCTGAAGAAGCGGTTGACGTGACCCTGCCGGGTCGCACCGAGTTCGCAGGCAACCTGCACCCGGTATCACGCACAATTAGCCGTATTGAAAAGTTCTTTGGCGAGCTGGGCTTCGCAGTGAAGACCGGCCCGGAAGTAGAAGACAGCTTCCACAACTTTGACGCGCTGAACATTCCGGCTAATCACCCGGCTCGTGCTGACCATGATACCTTTTATTTTAATCCGGAAATCATGTTGCGTACGCAAACGTCTGGTGTACAGATCCGCACTATGGAAGCAGAAAAGCCGCCATTGCGTATTATCTCGCCGGGACGTGTATACCGTAACGATTACGATCAGACTCACACACCGATGTTCCACCAGGTAGAAGGCCTGATGGTAGACAAGAATGTGAGCTTTACTGAGCTGAAAGGTATTCTGCACGACTTCCTGCAAAACTTCTTTGAAGAGTCATTGCAAGTGCGCTTCCGTCCGTCTTACTTCCCGTTTACTGAACCTTCAGCAGAAGTCGATGTGATGGGTAAGAACGGCCAGTGGCTGGAAGTGCTGGGCTGCGGTATGGTGCATCCTAATGTGCTGCGTGCTGTGGGCATTGACCCTGAAGAATACACTGGTTTCGCCTTTGGAATGGGCGTTGAGCGCTTAACCATGTTGCGCTACGGCGTAAATGACTTACGCGCGTTTTTCGAAAACGACCTCCGTTTCCTCAAGCAGTTCAACTAAGGCGGCATCAACATGAAATTCAGTGAAAAGTGGTTAAGAGAATGGGTTAACCCTGCTGCGTCACAGGATGAACTGTGCGAGCAGCTAAGTATGGCCGGACTGGAAGTCGACGGCGTAGAACCGGTTGCCGGTGACTTCTCAGGCGTAGTAGTAGGCGAGGTGGTTGAGTGTGGGCAACACCCTAACGCTGACAAACTGCGCGTGACCAAAATTAATGTGGGCGAAGACGAGCTGCTGGACATCGTATGTGGTGCACCAAACTGCCGTCTTGGCCTGAAAGTGGCTGTTGCCAAAGTGGGCGCAGTGCTACCGGGTGATTTTAAAATTAAGAAAGCGAAACTGCGCGGTGAGCCGTCGTTCGGCATGTTGTGTAGTTTCTCTGAACTGGGTATTAGCGACGATCACAGCGGTATTATTGAGTTGCCTCTGGATGCACCGATTGGTGCTGATATTCGCGACTACCTTGAACTCAATGACGTTACCATTGAGGTTGATTTAACCCCTAACCGTGCAGATTGCCTTGGCCTTCGCGGTATTGCCCGTGAAGTTGGCGTGTTAAATAACACCGACGTAACCGAACCAACGGTAGAAGCGGTTGCACCAACTATTGAAGACAAGCTGGCGATTACGTTAAGCGCGCCTGAAGCTTGCCCGCGCTATTTGGGCCGTGTGGTAAAAGGCGTTAACGTAAAAGCGCAGTCACCCCTGTGGCTGACAGAAAAACTGCGCCGCAGTGGTATTCGCAGCATCGACCCGATTGTAGACGTAACCAACTTCGTACTGCTTGAACTTGGCCACCCCATGCACGCATTCAACCTGGCTTCTATTGAAGGCGGTATTAATGTACGCATGGCTAATGCAGGTGAATCCCTGACGCTACTCGATGAAACCACGGTAGAGCTTAAAGACAACACCCTGGTCATTGCCGACGACAATAAGGCGCTGGCAATGGCGGGTATCTTCGGTGGACTGCATTCAGGTACCGACGAAAACACCACCGATATTTTGCTGGAAAGTGCGTTCTTCGCGCCGGATGCCATTATGGGCAAAGCGCGCCAATACGGTCTGCACACCGATGCATCGCACCGTTATGAGCGTGGTGTTGACCCGCTGTTGCAGGCAACCGCAATGGAACGCGCGACGCGTTTGATTCTGGATATCTGTGGCGGAGAAGCTGGCCCGGTTGTTGAAGCAGTGAATGACGCTACGTTACCAGCGCAACCCGAGGTTACGCTGCGTAAAGCACGCCTGAAGCGTGTTCTGGGCATTGATATTGCTGATGACACCGTGTCTGAAATCCTGGCCCGACTGGGCATGCAGGCAACAGAATCAGACGAAGGTTGGGTTGCCAAAGCACCGTCGTACCGCTTTGATATTGCGATTGAAGAAGATTTAATCGAAGAAGTGGCTCGCGTTTACGGTTACAACAGCATTCCTAATGTTGCCCCAGTGGCCGCGCTGTCAATGATTCCGGCAAACGAAGCGACATTATCGCTGGATGCGGTTAAAGCAGTACTACTTAACCGCGGCTACAACGAAGCCATTACCTATTCGTTTGTTGATCCGAAAATTCAAAACCTGTTGTTCCCGGAAAGCAACGGTTTGGTATTGCCGCATCCGATTTCTTCAGACATGTCTATTATGCGCGTGAGCTTGTGGCCGGGTCTGCTTCAGGCAACTTCGTATAACCAGAAGCGTCAGCAAAACCGCATTCGTTTGTTCGAAACTGGCCTGCGCTTTGTTCCCGATGCTGATGCACCGAACGGCATTAATCAGGAGCCGATGCTGGCGGGCGTGCTTGCTGGTCGTCGCTTAGCGGAACATTGGGACGGTACTGATTCGGCTGTTGATTTCTTTGATGCGAAAGCTGATGTAGAAGCGCTGCTGGGACTAACCGGTAAAGGCAAGCAAGTGAGCTTCAAAGCTGAAACGCATTCTGCCTTGCACCCGGGCATGTCAGCGGCAATTTACCTTGATGATGCGCACATTGGCTGGCTGGGCGCGGTACACCCGCAATTCAGCAAAAAGCTGGGCACCAACGGACGTGTGTTTGTTTTTGAACTGCTGTTAAGTGCCGTTACACAGCGTGAATTACCGTCTGCGAAGCCGGTTTCCAAGTTCCCGGCAAACCGCCGTGACATCGCGATTACCGTGGCTGAAACCGTGGCTGTCGGCGATGTAATAAAATTTATTGAAAAAAATAGCGCAAATCAATTAGTTGGCCTAAACTTGTTCGATGTGTATACTGGTCAAGGAATAGCCGACGGCTATAAGAGCCTTGCGTTATCACTGATCCTGCAAGATCCAGACAAAACGTTGGAAGATGCAGAGATCCAAGCGGTGGTAGATTCAGTGGTTAAAGGGCTTGAATCTGAATTCGGGGCAGCGTTAAGAGAGTAAATTATGGCATTAACCAAGGCCGAGATGGCTGAACACTTATTCGAAAAACTGGGTATCAACAAGAAAGACGCTAAGGATTTGGTGGAAGCGTTTTTTGAAGAAATCAAAGGCGCACTGGAATCCGGTGAACAAGTGAAACTCTCCGGGTTTGGCAACTTTGATTTGCGTGACAAGAATGAACGGCCTGGCCGCAACCCGAAAACGGGTGAGGACATTCCGATCAAAGCGCGTCGCGTGGTTACGTTCCGCCCAGGTCAGAAACTCAAGAGTCGGGTTGAAAATTCCAAGCCGCCTACAGAGTAGAGACGTAGTGCTTTAAAAAACATCATTGGCCAGCAGCTCTGCTGGCCTTTTTATGCTGTTAGTTGGGCTTCTGGCTGACAGATCTTCTAACCTACACGTAGTTTTGGGGTAGGCATTTTTTATGACATTTCGCAAAGGCTTAATACTGGTCGTTGTACTGCTAATTGCCGCAGTAGGGTTTTGGTTTACTCAACCACAAACGCCTGTTGAAGATGAACAACAGGATGCTGCATTAGCTTCGCTTTCATTTCGCCAACAAATTCTGCACGCCAGCGATTTAATGGCAGGCGTTAAGCAGGCTATTCAGCAGCAGGACGCTCAGGCATTACAAACCTGGCAACAAAAGGCGGTTGAGGTTGCCGTTGCCGCTGAACTGAGTCAGCAGGATATTGATTTTATTGCGTCACAGGAAGGATTGGAGTATTTGCAGTTTCATGCAAACCGCGCGTTGTTTAATGAAGGTTTTGAGCAGCGATATCATTCGTTAGCCGGTATTGAGGATTTAAAAGCGCAGTACCCGCAAGCACAGGATTTGTTTGCGAAAGCGGACGAGATGATTGCGCAGCGTGATGCAATTATCAATGAAATCGCAATAGAGCTGGGTGGGACGAATCCGCCAGGTGACGTCGCGATTAAAGAAGCTAAACGCTTGTGGCAACAGCGTTTCAAAAGTAACTAAGCGGGGTTGGTTGCTTACTCAGGCCCAGCCGACATGGTCAGGCAGCGAGTAGCCACTGTATTCTAAGTGTACAACCCGTCGTTGAGACGGGTTTTGTGCTTTTGACGAGGCGTGAAGCAAATGGGGGCGCATTACCAGTACATCTCCCACGCCAGCTTCACATACTACTTCCGGCTGTTGTCGAACTATTTGCTCGATGTCGTTCTGCGAGAGTAATCCAGCCTGATGACTACTGGGAATGACTTTCAGACAGCCGCTGCTAATGTCGGCGGGATCCAGGTGGATTCGCAACGTCACCATATTATTTAAAACAGCAAGTGGTGCCTGTACATGCAGGGTATGGTCTTTTTCACTCCAGGGGCCCCAGTCAGGGGCATCGAATTTCGCTGACACGCACACGGTTTTATCCTGATGCCAGGTTACCAGCCAGTTATTGTCGACGGTCTTATTAAATACGATGGCGCGCACTAACTGCGCGGGACCATTGAGGTATTGAGCCGCGAGACTCAGCAAATGGGCGCAGTGGGCGAGATCATGAATGCCAGTAAACTTCTTCTCGGCATTGCGAATGCCACCCGTGCCGGCACAGACGTGGTGCGATGACAATTCTTTACAGATGGCGTGGCACTGCGCTGGCGGTAAGCACCCTTTAATTAATTCGTATCCCAAGGGCAGCGCGTTACTATGCTTAGCGGCCATTTACTCTGTCTAGCCTGCGAGTGGGGCGAACTTACCGCGGGTCAGGCCAGCTAAATCCTGTGGGCTTAATTCAATTTCCAGACCGCGTTTTCCCGCGCTCACGTAGATGGTATCGAAAGGCTCTGCCGATGCGTCGATAAACGTGGGCAGGGCTTTCTTTTGGCCCAACGGACTGACACCACCCAGCACATAGCCTGTGGTGCGCTCTACTTTTTGCGGATTGCCCATTTGCGCTTTTTTTGCGCCGGCCGCTTTGGCCAGTTGTTTAAGGTTCAGCTGATGCGTAACAGGTACAACCGCAACCACCAGCGCGCCGGTATCCAGTTCGGCGACGAGTGTCTTGAAGACCTGTTCGGGTGCCAGCGAGAGCTTTTCAGCGGCTTCCAAACCATAGGAGGCCGCTTGTTTGTCGTGTGTATACTTGTGCACCTTATGCGCGATTTTTTTACGCTCGGCAGCCACAATGCCCGGTGTCATATTTGCTCCTACTGCGGGGTAAATGAAAGCGTGTGAATGGCGTCGCCGGGAAGCAGCGGCGTAAGCCTTTGCTCGGCGTAATCCATAAAGCCCGCCCGGTAAAAGGGCGATAGCGGGTGACCCGACTGACCACCTGGTAACGTCAGCACCGCGCTTTCCAGTTTACCCGGGCGCACAAATAAACGCTCGGATGCACCAAATGCACGCTGTTGTACAGACGGCATGTAAGTATCGCCAAACCCTTCCACTTCCGGCATGTTCAGGTATTTACCTACCAGCGGAATTTGGTTAGCAAACGGGTGGGTAATGGCCAGGGTGTTCACTTTACCCCAACGAAGGGTAGAGAGGTCCTCACTTTTACCATATTGCTTTTCCAAAGACGCTTTGGCTTCTTCGTATTGCGCCAGCATAAACGCCTGCCAGTCACTCTGTCCTTCTGGTAACCAGCCAGGTGGCTGCTTACGAATAAGTTGCCAGATTGCGGGCTCCAAATAACGGCTTAGAGGGCGTAATGATAGATCCTTTGACGTTAGCGTGTCGGATACTGAATCAAACGCGGCGGAAATTACCTGCTGGCGGAAATGCTTCACCAATGTGTAACCCACTGAATCAGCACAGGCGCAGTTGCCCCAGTTTTCCAGCGCGGCAATGTCGTTGGCAAAATAGCCGCTATTGCGATTCAGTAATTGGCGAAGCAATGCATGCCAGGGCTGAAGGAAACGCGCTTCGTTATCTAACTGAATCTGGTAAAAGCGTCCTTCATCGAATTGTTGATAGTCGAACAAGCGATCGCGAATTTGTTGGGCACGGGCGCCCAGTGCATAACCGCCGTCACCAAAACGCGTGGCATCTTCTGTGCTCATTACCCGGGAATTACCCGTCCAGATTCGTTTGGTGTCAGGGTTCATCACCACCGGTAAATCCATTTCGTCAATGTCCCAGCCACCGGCAGCCTGTGATTCAGGTACGGCGATGTCTTTGGGCTCCTGGCGGCCGGGCACTGCACCGCCTGGCATCCAGGCAATATTGCCGCGGGTGTCACCCATTACGAAGTTCTGCACTGGAATACCCAACTTGCGTACCACGGGAATCGCATCGAGTACGCTCAACTGGGTATCCATTAACATCAGGTTAAGGTTGGCGGAGTAGGGTTGGTGGGCAACCCATTGCAGTGCGTAGTAGCGATCGCCGATTTGCTTAACCGGCCCCCACTGACTTTCCAAACGGGTGTATCTGTGCGCTTCGCCTTTTACCAGTATGGTTTCTTCTACTTCGGTAAGACTGCCAGGGTCGCTGATTTCTACCCAGTCCGCCGTGTCGATATAGGCGTTGGTGAAGCCCCAGGCCACATGACCATTGGTGCCGACAATGATGCCGGGCACACCGGGTAAAGACACGCCTGTGATATTCACATCGTAATCGTTACGGGCGTAATTAAGTTGAGTACGGTACCAGATAATCGGTACTCTGAAGCCCAGATGCATGTCGTTGGCAAGTAGAGCGCCACCGCCGTCGGTAAGCTCACCGCTGACAATCCAGTTGTTACTGCCTATTTCGGGCACAAAAGGTAAAACCTCGACGGTATGTTTTGCGGTTACATCGTTGCCGGGCAGGGGGGGAATATCTGCTTTAAATTGCTGACGACTACCATCCAGTGCCGCCTGGTACTGACTGGACTGTAAAATAAAATCGACCATCGGCTGACCATAGTGTTTGGCAAGCTCGGTGAGCGCTAAGTCTCTGGACAAGGTATTGCCCTGTAAGTCCAGGTACATGCTGTATACCACTAACAGACTGTCAACTTCGGTCCAGGGCTTGATGTCAAAGCCGGTTAGCAAATATTCAAACGGTTCGGCACCAAGCTCGCTGATAGCTTGATTCACGCCTTTGGCATATTGCACCAGCGCCTGTTGTTGCCAATCCGGTAAGGTCGGCAATATGCGCTCGGCAAGGCGTCGAAACTGATGAAAACGGTTATTTTTGTCGACGTTTAGGGCGACTTCACCCAACCACTCAGACAGCTCACCAGCCGCCACGCGGCGCTGTAAATCCATTTGGAACAGTCTGTCTTGCCCGTGGGCATAACCTAATAGGTAAACAGCATCCAGCTGATTGGCTGCGGTGATGACAGCCTGACCCAATGCATCACGTGACAAGCTGGCAGGGTGGCTGATTTCGCGCAGCTGCTTTTGACCGTCCAGTACAGGTAAGCTTTGCGATAACGTTACGTACACGGTTGCACCGGCGATGAGTAAGATGGCAATGACTGCAATGAACAACCATTTGATCCACTTGAGCATGGGAAGTGTCCTTTTAAATACCTTTCTGCATTAAAACGCAGTGTATAACCACCAGTTTACAAGACGATGAATTGCAAAGGCCAGTGAATTATAACTAACAGGTCTGACCGGGATGCGACGAAGGGGTATTGGCGCGAGCAGTGTCTCGGGTTAAGCTGGTTGTAATAACAAGAAAAGCTATAAAATCAATCAGTAGCAATGCCATCCGACAGTATTCACAAAGAGGCAAAGACCGCTACAACAGGGCTGTAATCGTTAAGAGCGCCCATTACGACAGGCTCAGGACGCCATAATTACCTCAGGTAAACAGGAGTACGTACGCTTAGTACGGGTTGGCAAACTATGAAAATAAAAAATAACGTCATTCTTTTTAGTGCGGTTGTGAGCACCTTGCTGTGGTGGCTATTGGACGCTAACGGCCATTCTTCTGAATTAAGCTTAACGGCGGCGCTGACGGTGTTAATTGCTATTCTTTGGGTGACCGAAGCGTTACCGATCCCCGTTACCTCATTGATTCCCTTTGTTGCGTTTCCCATGGCGGGGGTGATTGACTACAAAGAGGCGTCATCTGCGCTGGGAAGCCATGTGATTTTATTGCTAATGGGGGCGTTTATGCTCTCTAAAGCACTGGAAAAGTCCGGGGTGCACAGGCGTATTGCGGTATACATGCTGCGATTATGCGGATCGTCCAGTGCCAAACGTTTGGTGTTGGGGTTTATGCTTACGTCGGCGCTGCTAAGTATGTGGATTTCCAATACTGCAACGGCGCTTATGTTGTTACCCATTGCAATGGCAATCATTACTTCAATGGACTCACCTAAACTGGCGACAGCGCTGTTGCTGGGTATTGCCTATGCTGCAAGTCTGGGCGGTGTGGGAACGCCTATCGGCACGCCACCGAATATTATTTTTATGAGCGTGTATCAGCAAACCACTGGGGTTGAGCTGAGCTTCCTGAATTGGATGATGACCGGCGTGCCCGTTGTGCTTATTTCCATTCCGATCATGTCGTTCTGGTTAACCCGCAACCTGGGTGAAATGCCGCCCTGTGATTTACCTAAAGCGGGTGGGTGGCGTACTGCTGAAAAGCGGGTATTAGCCGTGTTTGGTATTGTGGCGCTGGCCTGGATATTCCGCCCTTACTGGTCGGCATGGACCGGTATGACACTGGTGAGCGACAGTACCATTGCAATTGCCGGCGTGGTGTTAATGTTTCTGGTCCCTGACGGCGATAAAGAAAAGCCGGGCCAGTTGCTGGACTGGCGCACCGCTGAATCGATTCCCTGGGGCATGCTATTGCTGTTTGCCGGTGGTATTTGTATGGCGAAAGCCTTTACCGCGTCGGGCCTGAGTCAGCTGTTGGGCGAAGCTTTAACGGGTTTATCGGCATTACCGGTCGTACTGACGTTATTGTTGTTATGCCTGGCGGTAAGCTTTGTGACTGAGATTACCTCTAATACCGCTACCGCAACATTACTGATGCCAGTATTGGCCAGTGCGTCCGCGGCGATTGGGGTCGATCCGATTGTGTTAATGATGCCTGCGGCAATCAGCGCTAGCTGCGCGTTTATGATGCCGGTTGCAACTGCACCCAATGCCATTGTGTACGGCAGTGGACGCATTCCTATTCAGACTATGGTGCGCGAAGGCACCATACTGAATATTCTGGTAGGGCTGGTGATCACCGGCGTTGTGGTGGTAACCCGATTGTAGTTTAAATAAGAAGCGGTAAAGACTTCAGACAGTAGCCTTAATCAACGCTTTTTTGGTTAAGTCTCAGCCTGGTTTAGTTTCAGAGTATCGCGCTACACAACGTAACGAGATGGTCAGCGGCTGCTTAAACATTCTTCTAAACGTTTTCGCCAATGTGGTCTCGAGCGGCTATGTAATTTCGCTCCTGACCAGGCTAAAAGTCTGACCACCTCATCTGTAGCATGATGAAGTGCAATTTCAATTGGTACTATACCGTGAGCATTTTCTGCATTTAC